>CBFRWL010000400.1:0-1528 GCA_965727025.1 uncultured Sphingomonas sp. | reverse complement strand
AACTTCGCCACCCTCGATATCGGCAAGCTTGGCCGTGGGGCCGAGCCGCTTCCTTCTTCCGCGTTGCGCACAATTGCGCGGCAGGCAGAACAGCTCTGGTCCAACCTGTACGAAGAACGCGGAGCGTGACCGCGCCATCAGCCTACCCATTGAAATTCCAAGCCGGAGCCCACACGCTGCTCAGCGTTCATCGCCGGTTGATCCGTTGTACCTACGACTTGGCGATGGCCAGGGAGGCCAGCCCTCCCATACTCGCGTCGCTCGATATTGCCGATGGCTATATGCTGCGCTCGCTTCCGCAAAGCCTGTTGGACGGCCTGGATCGATCGAACCTGCTGGTGCATGTCCGCCAATATTATGTCCGTTATTTTGCCGATTTCGGCGGCGACTTCGAAGCTTATATGGCAAGCTTTTCGGGCAAGACGCGGGCAACCCTCAAGCGTAAGCTCAAGCGCTTCTCCGATGATGCCGATGGACGCGTTGAGGCGCGCATGTATCGCACGCCGGAGGAGATTGCCGAATTCGCGCGGTTGGCGATCCCGCTTTCGCAGAACAGCTATCAGCATAAGCTGTTGGGCGCAGGCCTGCCGGCCGATGCGGCCGCGCAGAATGCAATGCGAACGCTCGCAGCTGCCGATCAGCTTCGCGCTTTTCTGCTGTTCAAGAATGGACGGCCGGTCGCTTATCTTTACCTGCCGGTCGCGGCGGGCATATTGGTTTATGCGTATCTTGGTTACGATAGTGCAGAAGCGAAACTTTCGCCCGGCACGGTCCTGCAGCTCGAAGCCATCCGGATGCTCGCCGAAGAGGGCCGCTATACAATTCTGGACTTCACCGAGGGGGAGGGGGAACATAAGCGGTTGTTCTCGACGGGCGGCATTGCCTGTGCGGACGTGCTGATGCTGCGCCCTACGCTTGCCAACAGGCTGCTGCTTGGGGGAATGCGCTCCTTTGACGATGTGATCGATCGTACGAAAAGGCTCAGCGGCACACAGGGATTTGCCTGGCTCAAGTCGCTGCGCCGCTAGATGCATATTGCCGGGGAAGCGATCGTCTGTGCCGTTCTCCAGCATGGAGAACATGGCGCCGTCGTGCGCGTCATGACTCCAGACGATGGCCTGCAGGCGGCCTATGTACGCGGCGGGCGCTCACGACGACTGCGGCCGGTCCTATTGCCTGGCAACGTCGTTCAGATCGATTTGCGCGCCCGCACCGACAGTCAGCTTGCCTCCATGACCGCCGAACTCGTTCACAGCCGCGCGCCTTTACTCAGCGAGGCGCTGGCTGCCGCAGCGATTGATTGGGCGACGGCGCTGGCGGCGATCGCCTTGCCGGAAGGACTGCCTTATCCACGCATTCACGCTGCGCTGTCGGCCGTGCTGGACGCGATCGAAGCGGCGCCGGCGGCGCGCGGATGGGCAGTCGCGCTCGTCCGTTACGAATTGCTCTTGCTCGCCGAGCTGGGTTTCGGATTGGATCTGTCGGGTTGCGTTGCCACCGGCAGTCATGAAGATCTTCGTTGGGTTTC
>CBFRWL010000399.1:0-1530 GCA_965727025.1 uncultured Sphingomonas sp. | reverse complement strand
CCAGCCGCGAAACGCCGATGCCGTAGCTGCCCATCTGCGGAATCACCTCGGACCCATCAGACGCCTGGATCTTCACGCCCATTGCCTTCGAATATTTGGTACCGAAGTAGAAGATGTGGCCCACCTCGATCCCGCGCGACTGGCGCAGCGCCTCGCCGGCCTCCGCCTCGCGGACCGGATCGCGCTTCTCATCGGTGGCGGCATAGTCGGCGGTGTAGCCGGAGACTATCTGCTGGAGTGCTGCGACGTCATCGAAATCGACATCGGTCAGCGCGGCGGGCTGCTCCCAATTGCTGTGATAGAAGACCTCGCTCTCGCCGGTCGGCGCGAGGATGATGAATTCGTGGCTGAGATCGCCGCCGATCGGGCCGGTATCGGCCTGCATCGGAATCGCGCGCAGGCCCATGCGCGCATAGGTGTTGAGATAGGCCACGAACATCCGGTTATAACTATGGCGCGCGCCGGCCTCATCCATGTCGAAGCTATAGGCGTCCTTCATCAGGAACTCGCGCCCACGCATCACGCCGAAACGGGGGCGCACCTCGTCGCGGAACTTCCATTGGATGTTGTAGAGCGTGCGCGGCAGATCGCGATAGCTGCGCGCGGCATCGCGGAACAGTGAGGTGATCACCTCTTCCGCGGTCGGCCCGAACAGCATGTCGCGATCGTGCCGATCCTTGATTCGCAGCATCTCCGCGCCATAATCGTCGTAACGCCCGGATTGGCGCCAAAGCTCGGCCGACTGTATTGTCGGCATCAAAAGCTCGATCGCGCCTGCCCTATCCTGCTCCTCCCGCACGATCTGCTCGATCTTGCGCAGAACGCGATGACCCATCGGCAGCCAGGCATAGATTCCGGCGGCGGTCTGCCGGATAAGGCCCGCGCGCAGCATCAGCTTATGGCTGACGATCTGCGCGTCGGCAGGCGACTCTTTCGTTACGGGCATGAAATATCTGGATAAACGCATGCTTCTGATCGCCTGGGCCAACTGTTGCGCGCTTGCTCTAGAGCCCTGCGGCACGCCGGGCAACATCGGAGCCGTGCCGAAGCCACCTGTTGCGCGGAAAACACAGCCTTCGGCTTTCTGTCACGCGGCGAAGCAAAGCTCGTGACAAAGCTTGATCCATTTCATACCCATTGTCCCACGAAGCATAGGCTAAAAACAGGCCATGGTTCGGGGAGGAACATCTCCACCGCTGTCGAAGGGGGCAGCGCCAGAACGAGATGGTCGCACGAGTTTAGGGGGCTGACGAGCATTCGTCACGCAGCGCGCCCGGGCCTAGTACAGGACCCGGGCGTTTGCATGTCCGGCGTTTGGAATTTAGCAAGCTTCCGCTGCTATCCTGCTTGCCATGATCCCGATGAAAACAAGCACGATCTTCAAGAGCCGTTGGATGGCGCTCATCTGGGCGGCGGGAATCATCTGGTTCGCGGTCGACGTCGCCGGCACGTCCAGCGACGGCAACCAATCGGCTTCCGCCGATGCCAATGCGGCGCAAATTCCCGCGGTACTCGATCCGGTGAAATAAG
>CBFRWL010000398.1:0-1594 GCA_965727025.1 uncultured Sphingomonas sp. | reverse complement strand
CCGGACTTGTGCGCACGGCCCCCGCGCGAGGAGGAGACATGCGTGTCCTGCTTGCCCCGGCCTGACCCGGACTTGTTGCCGCCGCCGGATTCCTTGTTCACTGTCGCCCAGGCGCGACGCTCGGCTTCCTTTTTCGGCACGCCGCGATCTTCATAGCCTTCTTCGATGTGCTCGGCCTTGCGTTTCTGCTTGTCCGTATAAGCACCTTTGTCGCCACGAGGCATGTGCTCCTCCTATTCCTTAATGACGACAACAACGTCTGATCGACGGCGAAATATCCGCGAAGCTTGGAGGACGCAGCGCGGCAGTTGACGGCGCCCCACCCATCCCGAACAAGGGGATTTCGTCGGAGCCGGAATGGAGGATGCAAATGCCTGAAATGCAGGGCGGCTGCCAATGCGGCCGCATCCGCTACACCGCCGAGATCGCCGCGCCGGATGCTTATCTCTGCCATTGCCGCATGTGCCAGCGGGCGTCAGGCAACGTCTCGATCGCGTTCGTGAACTTGGCCAAGGCGGCGCTTCGCTGGGAGCATGAGCCCGATTGGTACGAAAGCTCGCCGATCGCACGGCGGCCCTTCTGCTCACGCTGTGGGACACCGCTGGGCTTCCAATATCATGACGGCGACACATGCGATCTCCATGTCGGAACGTTTGATGATGCCGGCTATTTCGTGCCCAAGCATCATTTCGGCGTGGAGGCGATGCATGAAGCCTGGCTCGACACGAAGGATCTGCCCCGCTACCGCATCACGGATAACCCGGCCACGGTCGAGCGCTGGATGAACGCGATTGGCAAACTCCCCGACTGATCTTCCGATACATTATTTCGAGTCGCAGGACGGGCGGCGCCTCGCCTATCGCGAGACTGGGGAGGGGCGGCCGCTGGTGCTGATCCACGGCTATTTCTCCAACGCCTGGACCAACTGGATCCGCTACGGCCACGCCGCCTTGCTGGCGGACGCAGGGTTTCGCGTGATCATGCCCGATCTGCGTGCGCATGGCGACAGCGCCAAGCCCCATGATCCGGCCGCCTATCCGCCCGATATCCTCGCCGATGACGGTTTTGCGCTGCTTCGGCATCTCGGCCTAGATGATTATGATCTCGGCGGTTATTCGCTGGGAGGACGCACCACGCTGCGCATGCTTGCGCGTGGGGCGCAGCCACGCAAGGCAGTGCTGGCCGGCATGGGGTTTCAGGGCATCGTCGATACCGCAGGCAGGGGGAGCCATTTCCGCGATGTGCTCACGAATCTCGGCAGTTTCGCGCGCGGAACACCCGAGTGGCTGACCGAGGCTTTCCTGAAGACCACTGGCGGCGACCCAGAGGCGCTGTTGCTGATCCTCAACAGCTTCGTCGATACGCCTGCTTCGGAATTGTCGAAGATCATGGTCGAGACGTTGATCGTGAATGGAGCCGAGGATCATGACAATGGTTCGGGTGCGGCGCTGGCGCAGGCGCTTGGTAATGGGCGCTTCACCGAAATTCCCGGCAACCATATGAATGCGGTCATGAAACCGGAACTTGGAAGGGCGATCCGCGATTTCCTGCTGGCTTGACCGATCGGCTGATCTCCGGCCATGGATGCTGACAA
>CBFRWL010000397.1:0-1600 GCA_965727025.1 uncultured Sphingomonas sp. | reverse complement strand
AGATGCAGCGCGCCGCAGTCGAGGATCTCGACATGCTGTTTCACCAGCAGGGCATTGCCGTGCCAGCCAATGCTGTTCGGCCGGATCGCCACCGGAACATGCTTGTAGATGCCGTGGCCGTCGATCAGCGAGAAGGGCAGGGCGCTCACCCGCTCGCCGAAGCGCCGATCCGCCTCCTGCAAGGCGATGATGTCGGCATCGAGTTCCGCCAGCACGTCAAGAATGCGTTCGGGCCGGCGGCGCCGGTCCACGCCGATAGCCTTGCGGATATTATAGCTGGCGACGGTGAGGGATTGTTTCGTCAACCCAAGGATCATTCCGGCATGACGATGATCTGCGGCAATGGTTCCGCCCGGCGCTTACGCAGCCTTGCGCATCTCCAGCCGGTCCCAGATCTCGACCAGCGCATCCGTCAGTTCGCGCATCATCTCCTCGCTGTGCGCGGGCCCTGGCGTGAAGCGCAGGCGCTCGGTGCCGCGCGGCACCGTGGGATAGTTGATCGGCTGCACATAGACGCCATATTCGGCGAGAAGGATGTCGCTGATCTTCTTGGCCCGAACCGGATCGCCGACCATCAGCGGCACGATGTGGGTGGTCGATGGCATAACCGGCAGTCCGGCGTCGGCGAACATCTGCTTGAGCGCGGCGGCGGACGCCTGCTGGCCCTCCCGCTCGGCGCTCGATTCCTTGAGGTGCCTTACGCTGGCCAGCACGCCCGCCACCAGCACCGGCGAAAGCGAGGTTGTGAAAATGAAGCCGGGCGCATAGCTGCGGATCACGTCGATGATGTTGCGATCCGAAGCGATATAGCCGCCCATCACGCCGAAGGCCTTGCCGAGCGTGCCTTCGATGATCGTCAGCCGGTGCGCCACTTGATCGCGCTCCGAAATGCCACCGCCACGCGCGCCGTACATGCCGACGGCGTGAACCTCGTCGAGATAGGTGAGCGCATTATACTTGTCGGCAAGGTCGCAGATCGCCGCGATCGGCGCGACGTCACCGTCCATCGAATAGACGCTTTCGAACGCGATCAGCTTCGGCGTCTCCGCGTCCTCGGCGGCGAGCAATTCCTCAAGATGATCGAGATCATTGTGCCGGAACACGCGCTTTTCGCAGCCCGAGTTGCGGATGCCCGCGATCATCGAGGCGTGGTTGAGCTCGTCGGAAAAAACGACACAGCCCGGCAGCAGCTTACCGAGCGTGGAAAGCGCGGCTTCGTTCGAGACATAGCCCGAGGTGAAGAGCAGCGCGCCGTCCTTGCCGTGCAAATCGGCCAGCTCGTGCTCAAGGTCGACATGATAATGGGTGTTGCCGCCGATATTGCGGGTCCCTCCCGAGCCGGCGCCGACATCGTGGAGCGCCTCTTCCATCGCGGCGATCACCTTCGGATGCTGTCCCATCGCGAGATAGTCGTTCGAACACCAGACAGTGATCGGCTTCGGCCCGTTATGCCCCGCGAAGCAGCGCGCATTCGGGAACATGCCCTTGTTTCGCAGGATATCGATGAATACCCGATAGCGGCCCTCGGCATGCAGCCGGTCGATCGCCTGTGCGAATACGCGCTGATAATCCAAAACACCGCTCCTTGGGCGCACTTCCG
>CBFRWL010000396.1:0-1614 GCA_965727025.1 uncultured Sphingomonas sp. | reverse complement strand
CCGATGCCCGACTGCTTGTAGCCGCCGAACGCCGCATGGGCTGGATAGGCGTGGTAGCAGTTGGTCCACACCCGGCCCGCCTGGATCGCGCGCCCGAAACGATAGGCACGGTTGCCGTCGCGCGTCCAGACGCCGGCCCCGAGGCCGTAAAGCGTGTCGTTGGCGATCGCGAGCGCCTCGGCTTCATCCTTGAAGGTCGTCACCGAAAGCACCGGGCCGAAGATCTCCTCCTGGAAGATCCGCATTTTGTTGTGGCCCTTGAGCACGGTCGGCGTGACATAATAGCCCTCGCCCAGCTCGCCATCGAGCGCCGCGCGGCCACCGCCGGTCAGCACCTCCGCGCCTTCGTCCTTGCCGATCTGGATGTAGGACAGAATCTTCTCGAGCTGATCGTTCGATGCCTGCGCGCCGATCATGGTCGCGGGATCGAGCGGGTTGCCCTGCTTGATCGCCTTCACGCGCTGGAGCGCCCGTTCCATGAAACGGTCATAGATCGATTCCTGGATCAGCGCCCGGCTCGGGCAGGTGCAGACCTCGCCCTGGTTGAGCGCGAACATCGCGAAGCCTTCGAGGCACTTGTCGAAATAATCGTCATCCGCCGCCATCACATCTTCGAAGAAGATATTCGGCGATTTGCCGCCAAGCTCCAGCGTGACCGGAATCAGATTTTCCGACGCATATTGCATGATCAACCGGCCTGTCGTGGTCTCGCCGGTGAACGCGATCTTGGAGATGCGCTTGTTGCTGGCGAGCGGCTTGCCCGCTTCCACGCCGAACCCGTTGACGATATTCAGCACGCCCGGCGGCAAGAGATCGCCGATCAGTTCGGCCAGCACCATGACCGACATCGGCGTCTGCTCAGCGGGCTTCAGCACCACGCAGTTGCCGGCGCCCAGCGCGGGCGCAAGCTTCCATACCGCCATCAGGATCGGGAAGTTCCAGGGGATAATCTGGCCGACGACGCCGAGCGGCTCATGGAAATGATAGGCGACGGTGTCGTGGTCGATCTCGCTGATGCCGCCCTCCTGCGCGCGTACGCAGCCGGCGAAGTAGCGGAAATGGTCGACGGCGAGCGGGAGATCGGCATGGGTCGTCTCGCGGATCGGCTTGCCGTTGTCGATCGTCTCGGCCATCGCGAGCAGGTCGAGACTATCCTCCATTCGCTGCGCGATCCTGTTGAGGATGTTCGCGCGCTCGGTGGACGAGGTCTTGCCCCAGGCGTCCTTGGCGGCGTGGGCGGCATCGAGCGCCAGCTCGATATCCGCCGCCGTGCCGCGCGCCACTTGGCAAACGACCTGCCCCGTCACCGGCGAGATATTGTCGAAATAGGCGCCGTTGGCGGGCGGCACCCACTGGCCGCCGATATAATTGTCATAACGATCGCGGATGAGCGTCTTTCCCGCGAAGCGCTCCATCGCCTGCTCCAGCATCGTCGATCTCCTGCAAATGATATACTCTTCGAAGCACGAACTTGCGCCTTGTGGGCCAGCGATCGCAATTGGACCTTAGGCCTATAGTGAGGCGCCTCCGGGCCGCCTTCTCGATAAACGGTCGCTTCCCGGCAGCATGGTCAATTACCACGCATCGCCCATCATGTCTGTATCCCGACTGGGC
>CBFRWL010000395.1:0-1625 GCA_965727025.1 uncultured Sphingomonas sp. | reverse complement strand
TTGCGCGAGGCGGTCGATCTGGTCCGCGTGGGGCAGACGCAGGTGCGCGACGAGGCCGCCAAGCTGGTCAATGCACTGCGCGCGAGCCCCAAGGCGCGTGGCCGCTGGGGCGAGCAGACCCTTCGAAACGTTCTTGAGCAGGCGGGGCTAAGTCCTTATGCTGATTTCGAAAGCGAGGTTTCGGTAACGACCGAAGAAGGGCGGCTCCGGCCCGATGTGATCGTGCGCCTGCCCGGCGGGCGGCAGCTCATTATCGACGCCAAATGCTCGCTCAACGCCTATCTCGATGCGTGCGAGGAAGTCGATGAAGCGATGCGCACCGGGCATCTGCGCGCGCATGCCGCCGCGCTGCGCACGCACGCCGATCAGCTCGGCCGCAAAAGCTATTGGGATCAGTTCGGCGACGCTGCCGATTATGTGGTGATGTTCATTCCGGGCGAGCATTTCCTCACCGCCGCGCTCGAACAGGATGATCGGCTGTGGCAATGGGCGTTCGATCGGAAGGTGCTGCTCGCCACGCCGACCAATCTGGTGGCGATCGCGCGCACGGTGGCAAGCGTCTGGCGGCAGGAAAAGCTGGCCGAGGAGGCGATGGCGATCGGCAAGCTCGGTCGCGAGATGTATGAGCGGCTGGCGGTGGCGGCCGGGCATCTCAAGCGCGTCGGCGGTGGCCTCAACAGCGCGGTCGAGAATTACAACAAGTTCGTCGCCAGCTTCGAAGGGCGCGTTTTGGTCTCGGCCCGCCGCTTCAAGGAGCTGAACGTCGAAACCGGCGCGCGCGATCTGGAATTGGTGGAGAGCGTCGATGCGCTGGCGCGCGAACCGCTCGCGGATCCGATGCTTTCGGCGGACGCGGCGGAATAAGCGCTTCCTGGCGCGGGCTTTGCCCAACTGGCCGCCTCACCATTGTCAATCTGAAAGGTAGAGTTACATTGCAGTCGTAAGGAGGCTGCCATGCACGCGACTCATCCTGACGAACTCGATCCGATCGTCCTCACGGTTCCCGGCTTGAACGGATCCGGCCCAACCCATTGGCAATCGCTCTGGGAAAGCTCCCGGCCCGATACGCACCGCGTGGAACTCGGCATGTGGTCAAGCCCGCGCCGCAACGCCTGGGTCACCAAATTGGATCAGGCGATCAGGGCGGCACGTGCGCCGGTCATCCTCGCCGCGCACAGCCTCGGCTGTCTTGCGGTCGCATGGTGGGCGCAGCTTGCCGGGCAGCCTTATGGCTGGCCTGTGGCCGGCGCGCTGCTGGTTGCGCCAGCGGATGTCGATCGGGTCGAGGTGCGAGAGGAGCTGCGCGAATTCGGGCCATCGCCAAAAACCATTCTGCCGTTCCCGTCGATCGTGGTGGCGAGCAGCGACGATGCCTGGGTCTCGCTCCAGCATGCGCGCGATCTGGCGTCGTTCTGGGGAAGCCATTTCGTCGACGCCGGCCCGCTTGGCCATATCAATGCCGCGAGCGGCGTGGGCTGGTGGGATGATGGCCAGGCGCTGCTCGAACGCGTCATCCGCGCATCCGGCGCCGACGATACGCCGAGCGCGATTTCGGACGCGCGCTCGATCCTCGCGGTCAACGCCACCGATGCAGCGCAGGCGCATTATCTGGGCGGGCGATAGGC
>CBFRWL010000394.1:0-1644 GCA_965727025.1 uncultured Sphingomonas sp. | reverse complement strand
GCTGGAGCGCAGCTTCATCGTGCCCGGCACAAAGCAGCAATTCGGCTTGGATGTCCTGCTGGATCTCATCCCCGTGGTGGGTGACGTCACGGCGGCGCTGCTGGGGGCCTGGATCGTCTGGGAAGCACGCAATCTCGGCATGTCGAAATGGCAGATCGCGCGCATGGCGGGAAATGTCGGCGTCGATGCGTTGCTGGGGGCGATCCCCTTCATTGGTGCCGTACCCGACTTCTTTTTCCGGTCCAACAGCCGCAACTTGCGGATCATCAAGCGCCATCTCGACCGGCATCATCCCGGTACCGCGACGCTGGATGCAGAGATTATCGCGCCGCCCGCCAGATCTTGACCGGGCGCTGATCGCGCGCCGCGTTATCTCCGGGGCAGGCTCGAATCCTGAAACGGCGATCAAGGCAGATATAGATTTCCTCGAGCCAACCCCGCCGGTTGAGCCCCAGGCGGATCGCCTCGGTCCGCAGCCCTGGATTGCGGGCAACGAAAGCCGCAGCGAAGCTTGCCGCGCGCAAGTTCCGGTTGCGAGAAAGCGCGTCCATATCAGGATAGCGTATGGCACCGTAAAGCGCCCGTCCGGCTGTGAAGTAGGCGGCGGGTTCAGCAAATGCGCAAACGCCATGCTTTGCCCATTCATGCTGGAGCATCTGCACCGATGGCGTGACGCAGAGCGTCGCCCGCGCAACGGCTTCCGGTACCGCCCCAACCGGGCGGCAATATTGCGGCCAGAGATCGCCATTTCCATCAGGCCACAGGCCGTGCAGCACGAAGCCGAACCGATCCACCGGGCCGTTGCACTGGAAGCGGTCGTCAGGGTCGGAGCGTCGGGTCCGGCAATATTCGGGCGACCAGCTCAACGCGAGCGTATAGCCGCCAATCGCAACAATCCGCCGTTCTTCGGCCGCGACCGGTTCGAAGGGCGGCAACTTGGCGGGAAGCTGGCAGGAGATCGCCTGCGCCGCCGCGATGCCGGGCAGCAAGAAGATGATCAGCGCGGCGAGCCACCTCACAGCGCTTCGAAATCCAATCCTATATCAGCCGCCGGTGCGGATTGGGTGAGCCGGCCAACGGAGATATAAGTCACGCCGGTTTCAGCAATGGCACGGATCGTGTCCAGACGAACCCCGCCGGATGCCTCTGTCGGCACGCGCCCTCCCACCAGCGTCACCGCCGCGCGCAACAGCGGCGGCTCCATGTTGTCCAGCAGCAAATGGGTCGCGCCCGCCGCCAAGGCGGGCTCGATCTGATCGATCCGATCGCATTCCACGATGATGCTCGCGATCCCGGCCGACGCCGCGCGCTGGACGGCTTCCGCTACTCCGCCAGCGACGGCGACATGATTATCCTTGATCATCGCCGCATCCCATAGCCCCATGCGATGGTTGGTGCCGCCGCCCATGCGAACGGCATATTTTTCCAGCACGCGGAGCCCCGGAATAGTCTTGCGGGTATCGAGCAGGATCGCGCCCGTGCCTGCCATGGCGTCGACATATTGCCGGGTCATGGTGGCGATGCCGGACAGATGCTGGATCGTGTTGAGCGCCGAGCGTTCGGCAGTGAGCAATGCCCGCGCCTTGCCTTCCACGCGCATCAGATCGGTACCGCGGCCGACCCGATCGCCTTCGTCTACCAGCA
>CBFRWL010000393.1:0-1680 GCA_965727025.1 uncultured Sphingomonas sp. | reverse complement strand
GGCGGAGCTCAACTCCGCACGCGATCTTCTGCTACGGACGCAGAAAGGGCGTTAGCAGGCTGTTTAAAAAGTCGGCTCGGACCCCTCATATTGTATCCCCGCGAAGGCGGGGATCCATAAACTCCAGCGTCCGCGAGCTACGCAAGGTTCGGAACATCTGGATCCCCGCCTGCGCGGGGATACGCAGAGTTTTTCAACAGCCTGTTTGGGCAAAGAGAAGCCCACGATGCGGAGCATCGCGGGCCAATCTTCATCCCAGCGTGACTAGGCTGTGGTGACGATTTAATCATTTGAGCCAAAGCATGATGCTGGCGAGTTTGACGAAGCCGAGGAAGTTGGCGGCGATTTTGTCGTAGCGGGTTGCGATGCGCCGCCATTGCTTGAGCTTGGCGAAGAAGCCTTCGATGCCCCATCGCTGCTTGTAGGCGATGCGATCATAGCGATGCTGGTACTTGCGATGTCGGCGGGGCGGGATGACCGGCTCGCCACCTTGTTCGTAGATGAGGTCGTGCAAGCTGTCGGCGTCATAGGCGCGATCGGCCAGCACCTTTTCAGCCGGGATGCCTCGGATCAGATCGCAGGCGGGTGCCATGTCGTTTTGCTCGCCGGGGCCGAGGGTGAAGCGTATCGGCAAGCCAAGGGCATCGACTACGGCGTGGATTTTGGTGCCGAACCCGCCTCTCGACCGTCCGAGAGCCTGGGCTTGAGCGCCCCCCTTTTTACCCGAGCCCCAGCCGCTTGGGCTTGGGCACGGATCACGGTCGCATCGATCGCCAACCATTCAATGTCGGGATCATCCGACACAGCTTCGAAAATCTGATCGATCACGCCCTGCTCAACCCAGCGGTAATAACGCCGCTTGGCGGTCTGGTAGGGACCAAACCTCTCAGGAAGATCCCGCCAGCGACCGCCGGAACGCGCCAACCACAACAGCGCATCTAGAAAACGGCGCCCGTCGCTACGCGGACCCCTTCGGCCCTTGCGACCCCCGGGCACAAACTCCCGCAGTCGTTCCCACTGATCGTCCCGAAGAACCTCACCTTCCACACCAGCCTCCAAAAGCCAGTGTTGAATCAGAAATCTTAGACGCCGTGAATCCCTAAAATGTCACTACAGCCTAATGCTCAGGGTCCATTCTTCAAGGATAACAACTATATTATCGGCATGTTCATGTACAATTGTAATTTCACTCTCAACAACACTGGACGTAACACTTTCGTCATCGGCTCGAACACCGCTGGTCCCAATGGCGACGGGTCGCAGGCAACATACCCCTACACCATCCTGCAAAATTCGATGTTTTGGGAGTCTTCGTTCCTCGGCGGCAATACCAATCGCGGCACTGGCGTGTGCGATAACGTGATCTTCAAGAACACGCACCTGCAGGGCGGCACCTATCCGAATAGCGCGCTGGTCTACGAGACTGCCCATTGACGATGCCATCCTCAGGAGCCGGGCTAGCTACTCGGGCGGAGATTCATCACTAGCTTCGCCGACGCAACGCCGTGCTTCGGAACCTGAATGAAGTACGGAAACAGCAATCGATTGCTGAAACCGCTGATATGATCACCATCGGAAAAGAGCGGTAGATCGTCCCTGAAGGCTGAGCATCGTGATGCCGGGCAAAGTATGGGTAATGGATCCCAGATCGTTATGTTTGGAATGGTTCGAGCGAGCATG
>CBFRWL010000392.1:0-1709 GCA_965727025.1 uncultured Sphingomonas sp. | reverse complement strand
AATGGCAGGGCGGCACCAGCCGCCCTCGATCGCGCGTTCGGCGACTGCGGCGGCGACGTCGAGCCGCGCCAGCGCGTCGGCGGTTGCGGCGATCTGGGCGGTGCGATCGAGAGCGGCGCGGGTGAGTTCTTCGAGATGGGCCGCCTCGGCAGCGATGGCATGCGCACCAGCCTGGGTAACCCGCATCGCCTGTTCATGCAGATCGGCCGCGTTGAAGCGTACGACGCCGGCCAGCGTCTGGCGATGGGTGAACCCGGAATCAGCGGCCATCAGCGGATCGGCGTGGCGGGCGGACACCTCGACATGGTAGCCGAGGACGTTGTTGTGCCGGATCTTGAGCGAGGCAATTCCCGTACGCTCGCGATAGCGCGCTTCGAGCAAGGCGATGGCGCGGCGGCCATCGCTGCCCGCATTGCGTAAATCGTCCAGCGCCGCGTCATAGCCTTCAGCGATATAACCCCCGTCGCTCGCATCGAGCGGCGGGGCGGGGACCAGCGCTCGCATCAGCAGCTCGATGAGCGCGCCATGGCCGGCAAGGCGCGGCAGCAGATCGATCAGCAACTGGGGCGGTTGCGGAAGCGCGGCAAGCAGGTCACGCAGCGTCGCGCCTTCGCTGAGGCCGTCACGAAGCAGCGCCAGATCACGCGGGCCGCCACGCCCGGCGACCAGCCGCCCGAGCGCGCGGCTGATGTCGGGGATCTGGCGCAGGCGCGTCCGCAGGCGCTCGCGCAGGCCGCCATCCTCGACGAACAGCGTGACGAGATCCAACCGCGCTTCGATCGCCGGCTTCTCGGAAAGTGGCGCCGAAATATCTCCGGCCAGCAAGCGCGCGCCTGCGCCGGTAACCGTACGGTCGATCGCATCGAGCAGGCTGCCTTTGCGGGCGCCGCCGGCGGTCAGCGTGAGCTCGAGGCTCTCACGTGTCGCCGCGTCGATCAGCATATGATCGGAAGTCGCGCGGCGATGTGGCAGCTGCAGGAAGGGCAGGGTGCCCTGGCCGGCGCGCTCGAGATAGGCCAGCAGCCCGCCTGCCGCAGCCAACTCGGCGCGGCTGAATCCGCCGAAGCCGTCAAGCGTCGCAACCCCGAAAAGCTTCTTGAGCCTCGCTTCCGCATGGACGCTGTTGAAGCTTGCCGCCGGCGCGCTCCAGGCATTGGCTGGCGCGGCATCCCACCCTTCCGGCGCCACGATCTCGGCTGCTGAAAGGCGAGCGAGTTCGGCATCCAGCGCATGGGGCGCGATCGCCGAAATTTCGAAGCGGCCCGTGGAGATGTCCGCCGCGGCGAGGCCGACCCTGCCGCCGACTTCGGCAAGCGCCACCAGCCAGTTCGCCGCACGCGCATCGAGCAGGGTCTCTTCCGTAAGCGTGCCGGCGGTGACGACGCGAACGATCCCGCGCGCGACAAGCGATTTGGATCCGCGCTTCTTGGCCTCCGCGGGCGTTTCGGTCTGTTCGGCAATCGCGACGCGATGGCCGGCCTTGATCAGCCGGGCGAGGTAGATTTCGGCCGAATGCACCGGCACGCCGCACATCGGCACCGCATTGCCGCCATGCTCACCGCGCGCGGTCAGGGCTATGTCGAGGCAGGCTGATGCCGCCTTGGCGTCATCGAAGAACAATTCGAAGAAATCACCCATCCGGTAAAACAACAGGCAATCAGGCGCTTGCGCCTTAAGCGCAAAATATTGCGCCATCATTGGCGTCGCCG
>CBFRWL010000391.1:0-1713 GCA_965727025.1 uncultured Sphingomonas sp. | reverse complement strand
ACCGAGGCGATCAACCTCGTCGCGCATAGCTGGGGCAATGGCCTCAAGCCCGGTGACCGCATCCTGCTCTCGACGCTCGAGCATCACAGCAACATCGTTCCCTGGCAGCTTCTGCGCGATCGCACCGGCATCGCGATCGATGTCGCTCCCCTCACCGAGGATGGCAGGATCGATCTCGACGCGGTCGAGGCGATGCTGACGCCGCAGCACAAGCTTGTCGCGCTCGCCCATGTCTCGAACGTGCTGGGCTCGGTTCTCGATGCGCGCCGCGCGGCCGATCTGGCGCATGGCGTCGGTGCGAAGCTGCTGCTCGATGGCTGCCAGGCTGTCCCGCGCCTCACCGTCGACGTCCAGGCGCTCGGTTGCGATTTGTATGCCTTTTCGGGCCATAAGCTCTACGGCCCGACCGGCATCGGCGTGTTGTGGGCGCGCGGCGAGATCCTCGATGCGATGCCACCCTGGCATGGCGGCGGCGCGATGATCGATCGCGTCACCTTCGAGAAGACCACCTACGCCCCTCCCCCGGCGCGGTTCGAAGCGGGAACGCCGCATGTCGTGGGAGTGATCGGGCTGCACGCCGCGATCGATTATGTCGACGCGATCGGGCTTGATGCGATCCACGCGCATGAGGCCGCGCTGGTGAAGGCGACCCGTGATGCGCTGCACAGCCTCAACAGCGTGCGCGTTTTTGGGCCGGAAGATAGCGCCGGCATCGTCAGCTTCGCGATCGAGGGGGTTCATCCCCATGATATCGGCACCATATTGGATGAAGAGCGGGTCGCGATCCGTGCCGGGCATCATTGCGCGCAGCCGCTGATGGATCATCTCGGCATTCCGGCGACGGCGCGGGCGAGCTTTGGAGTTTATAATGGCGAAAGCGATGTCACGGCATTGGTACGGGGGCTTGAACGCGTGGCGAGAATTTTCGGATGAGTGAGCAGCGCAATATCAGGACCGAAGAGGTCGGCGAAGTCCAGACGCCCGCGCGAGCGCGCGTCGAGGATGCGGAAGCGGCAACCGCCAACCTTCCCCGCAAGGCCGACTATCTCGAGGGCTTTCTGAAGCAGCAGCCGGCAGAAGCCGGCGCGGGCGAGCCCGGCGGCGACATCTACGAAGGCGTGATCGCCGCGCTCAAGGAAATTTACGATCCCGAGATCCCGGTGAACATCTATGATCTCGGCCTGATCTACGGCGTCGATGTTACCGATGACGGCCATACCGTCGTGACGATGACGTTGACCACGCCGCATTGCCCGGTCGCGGAATCGATGCCGGGTGAGGTCGAGCTGCGCGTCGGTGCGGTACCGGGCGTGGGCGATGTCGAAGTCAACCTCGTTTGGGATCCGCCCTGGGATCCGCAGAAGATGTCCGACGAGGCAAAGCTCGAACTGGGAATGCTGTGATGGCCACCGATACCAAAACCCGCCTGCGCCCCGCCGCGGTGATCCTGACCCCGGCCGCCGAGGCGCGTGTCGCGACGCTGATGGCGCAGGCGCCTGCCGACGCGATCGGCGTGAAGCTCTCGACCCCCCGGCGCGGCTGTTCGGGCCTGGCTTATTCGGTGGACTATGTCGCCGAAGCCGATCCATTCGACGAGAAGATCGAAACGCCGGGTGGCAGCTTCTATATCGACGGCGGCTCGGTGCTTTATCTGGTCGGCTCGACGATGGATTGGGTCGAGGACGATTTCACCGCCGGCTTCGTGTTCAACAA
>CBFRWL010000390.1:0-1740 GCA_965727025.1 uncultured Sphingomonas sp. | reverse complement strand
AGGGCCGGGTGAGGACGGGGGGCTGCTTATGAACCGATGGACGGCCGGGAGCGTCACAGCGGCATTGTTCTTCACTCTTTCGACCGTAGGCGGCCATTCGGCGGCGGCGGCGGCGGCTCAGAGAGCCCCAACCGATCAGCATGCATCCCAGTTCGTCGAGAAGATCGTCGCCTATGAGCGCAGGGGCGGGAGAAATGACGATCGCATGTTCCTGTCATTCTTCACGCCCGAGCTGGCTGCATTGATTCGTGCAGATCGCAAGGCCGCTGGGGATCAGGACGTTCCTTATCTTGATGGCGATCCCTTTTGCGATTGCCAGGACAGCGAAGGCCTCGCCATGCGGGTTCAATCAATCGCTCCGCACGGCAACAGGATCGACGCGGTCATCCGCAACCATTTCACAGGTAGTTCCGATCCCGATCGGCTTGTCACCTTGCGATTGCGCCTGACCGCCAGCGGGTGGCGTGTAGACGACGTCTTGTCTCAGGACCAGCCGAGCCTGCGTGCAGGGCTGGCGCGGGCGCTTGGCCGGCATTAAGGACCCATCGACGCAGCGCGTCGATCGGTTGGATCGAGCGTCAAACCGCCAGGCCATGCCGAAAAGGTCCGGTGTTTCTGTAAAGCTTTATCCCGCGCGATAGTCCTGCTTCTTCTCGCCCACGAACATGTCTTCCTCGGCACCGTCCCATTGGCTGGTAGAGGTCCAGACGGCGAGCTCGATCCCCGAAGGTTCACGGACATGGAAGCGGGCGCCTCCCGGAAATGTGAAGATAGGGCGCGTAATCTCGCCGCCGGCTTTTTGTGCGGCCGCCAGCGCAGCTTGGAGATCATCCACTTCGATCACTGGTAATGGTGCGCGGCTCTGGGCCGTTGGATCACCTTGCAAACCCAAGTCCGTAAGACCGGTCGTGGTGGCGGCATAGCTGGGACCGAACCGCTTCAGCTCCCAGCCAAATGCCTGCTCGAAAAAGGCCGCGCTGGCTTCCAAATCGGGGACGGGAAGTTCAACATAATTCAGAACGGACATCGGGCTTCTCCGACGTTGAGACCCTCTTCCTATATGGAAGAGGGCCGTTCGCTGGGCATTCGCTTAAAGATCGTCGTCCTCGGCAGGACCCGCCATCATCGCGTCAGCGACGCCAGCGGCGTTGGCGCGGATCTGGGCCTCAAGCCGGGCAGCCTGCTCGCTATTCTCCCTGAGCCAAGCCTTGGCGTTCTCGCGGCCCTGACCGATACGGATGGAGTCGTAGCTGAACCATGCGCCGGATTTTTCCACGAGTCCCGCCTTGACGCCGAGATCGAGGATCTCGCCGACCTTGGAGACGCCCTCGCCATACATGATGTCGAACTCGACCTGCTTGAACGGAGGCGCGACCTTGTTCTTGACCACCTTGACGCGCGTCGTGTTGCCGATCACCTCGTCACGATCCTTGATCGCGCCGGTCCGGCGAATGTCGAGGCGAACGGACGCGTAGAATTTGAGCGCGTTGCCGCCCGTGGTGGTTTCGGGCGAGCCGTACATCACGCCGATCTTCATGCGAATCTGGTTGATGAAGATCACCAGGCACTTCGAACGACTGATCGAGCCCGTGATCTTGCGGAGCGCCTGGCTCATCAGCCGGGCTTGCAGGCCGACATGGCTATCGCCCATCTCGCCTTCAATCTCAGCACGGGGGACAAGCGCGGCAACCGAATCGATCACCAGCACGTCGATCGCATTGGAGCGGACCAGCGTATCGG
>CBFRWL010000389.1:0-1765 GCA_965727025.1 uncultured Sphingomonas sp. | reverse complement strand
ATGCCGTGCGATCGATCGAAGGCTGCGAACAATGCCGATTGCTCGGCTGAAGACAGGGGCAGATCCATCCGGCGACCTCAGCGAATTTAGGTCACCGATTTGACATGGATTGGTGAAGCAGATGTTAAACGGTCAGCCCGGTGCGCTGCAAAATCGCTGCAATTTCGATGGTCGCGGGTTCCGCTCAGGCGGCGATATCGTAGGGCTGGATTTCACCCGACAGATAAAGATTGCGGGCCTTGGCGCGGCTGAGCTTGCCCGAGCTGGTGCGAGGCAGCGTGCGCGGCGGCACCAGCTCGACCACGCAGTGCATGCCGGTGATGGCGCGCACGCGCTCGCGGATCTCCTCGCGGAGCCGCGCGCGCTCGGCATTGTCGGACGTGCGGCACTGGACGAGCACGGCCGGCGTTTCCTCGCCGCCCTGGGTGGTGATGGCGAAAGCGGCGATGTCGCCCGCTTTGAAGCCCGGCAGCTGCTCGACCGCCCACTCGATATCCTGCGGCCAGTGATTCTTGCCGTTGATGATGATCATGTCCTTGGCGCGGCCAACGATATAGATATAGCCATCTGACAGATAGCCCATGTCGCCGGTGTCGAGCCAACCGTCGACAAGGCAGGCCTCGGTCGCTTCCGGATCACGGAAATAGCCGACCATCACTGATGAGCCCTTGCACCACACTTTGCCGATCGCCCGATCGGGCAACGGCGCGCCGTCCTCGTCCCGAATCTCGATGACCATGTCGCGCACCGCCTTGCCGCAGTTGACGACGGCGCGATAGCGTTGCGGCCGATCGCCGCCGCTGCTGATGCCCGAAAGCTGGGTCTCCTCGACCAGTTCGACGACGATCCCCTCGCCCGGCGGCATGATCGAGACGGCCAGCGTCGCCTCGGCGAGGCCGTAGCTCGGCAGGAAGGCCGAGGCGTCGAAGCCCGCATCCGCGAACGCGTCGACGAACGCCTGCATCACGTCGGGGCGGATCATGTCCGCGCCATTGCCGGCCACCCGCCAGCGCGAAAGATCGAAGCGCTCGGCGGCGTTGGTCTGGCTCGAAATGCGCCGCGCGCAGATGTCGTAGCCGAAGGTCGGAGAATAGCTGAGCGTCGTGCCTTCGTTGCGGCTGATCAGATCAAGCCATGCCAGCGGGCGGCGCGCAAAATCCTCGGTTTTGAGATAGTCCACCGAAACCTGGTTGGCGATCGGCGAGAGCAGGCAGCCGACCAGCCCCATGTCATGATACCAGGGCAGCCAGCTTATGCAGCGATCGCTTTCGATCAGATGCATGCCATGGCCATGCGCGGCGAGATTGTTGAGCAGCGCGTGATGCGTGATCGCGACGCCATGGGGAAAGCGCGTCGAGCCGCTTGAATATTGCAGATAGGCGACGTCGTCGGCCTTGGCCGTTGGCAGATCGACCACAGGCGCGGCCTTGTCCGCGAAATGCTCCCAGGCGATGGCCTCGCAGCCCTGCGACGAGGCGGCGGCTTCCGCCATTGCCGCAAGCTCGACGGGATAGAAGAGCAGCTTGGGATCGGCGCTCGTCAACTGAACGGCGAGCTGGTCGATATAGGAGTCCCGGCCGCCGAAGGAGGTTGGAAGCGGCAGCGGCACAGGCAGTGCGCCCGCATAGATGGCACCGAAGAAAAGCGCCGCGAATTCAGGCCCGGTCTCGGCGATCAACGCGATGCGGTCCTCCGGCTGAACGCCCTGAGCGATCAGCCGGCGCGCCATGCCGATCGCATCGGCGCGCAGCTCCGCATAGGGATA
>CBFRWL010000388.1:0-1813 GCA_965727025.1 uncultured Sphingomonas sp. | reverse complement strand
AAGATCTCCCATATCGCCGGTCGAGAAAGAGAGCGGCAATGAACAATCCTATTTGGCACGGAACGACAATCTTATCGGTCCGCAAAAACGGCAAGGTAGTGATAGCAGGCGATGGCCAGGTGACGCAGGGCCAGACCGTGATGAAGCCCAACGCCAAAAAGGTGCGGCCGCTCGGCGACGGATCGGTGATTGGCGGGTTTGCAGGCGCGACTGCCGACGCATTCACGCTGTTCGAACGACTGGAGTCGAAGCTTGAACGCCATAACGGCCAGCTTCTGCGCGCTGCGGTCGAACTCGCCAAGGATTGGCGCACGGATCGCTACCTGCGCAATCTGGAAGCGATGCTGATCGTCGCCGATAAGGAAATCACGCTGGTTGTGACCGGGAATGGAGACGTGCTCGAGCCCGAGCATGGCATCGCAGCTATCGGATCGGGCGGCAATTATGCCCTGGCGGCGGCACGCGCGCTGGCGGAATATGAGCCCGACGCCGAAACGCTTGCGCGCAAGGCAATGGCAGTCGCGGCCGACATCTGCGTCTATACCAACGGCAACCTTACTATCGAAAAGCTCGAGTCGGCTGCCTGAACGGAGCCGAACCGAACCACCCCCGCGCATTTCATGCATGCCGATGGTGATTTGCGCGATGTTTGAGAAGCAACGACCATGAATGAAGCACTTACCCCCAAAGCCATCGTCGCCGCGTTGGACGCGCATATCGTCGGGCAGAATGACGCGAAGCGCGCCGTCGCAGTCGCTCTGCGCAACCGCTGGCGGCGCCAGCGTCTTCCCGAGGCGCTCCGCGACGAAGTCAGCCCCAAGAACATATTGATGATCGGCCCGACCGGCTGCGGGAAGACCGAGATCAGCCGCCGCCTCGCCAAGCTCGCCGATGCCCCGTTCGTGAAGGTCGAAGCCACGAAGTTCACCGAGGTCGGCTATGTCGGGCGCGACGTCGAACAGATCGCGCGCGATCTCGTCGAGGAGGCCGTTCGGCTGGAAAAAGATCGCCGGCGCGCGGCCGTGAAAGACAAGGCGGAGGAAGCCGCGCTTTCCCGCCTGCTCGATGCGCTGGTGGGCAAGGATGCCAGCGAGGCAACGCGCAGCTCCTTTAAGCAGCGTTTCCATGACGGCCATCTCGACGACAAGGAGATTGAAATCGAGCTGGAGGATGGAGGCTCGATGCCGCTGGAAATCCCCGGCATGGGTGGTCAGATCGGCATGATCAATCTCTCCGACATGATGGGAAAGGCGTTCGGCCAGGGCCGAACCAAACGGCGCAAGCTGCCGGTCCGCGCCGCCTGGACAAAACTGGTCGACGAAGAAGCCGACAAGCGGCTCGATCAGGACGAGGTGAGCCGCACCGCGCTCAACGATGCCGAAGCCAATGGCATCGTGTTCCTCGATGAAATCGACAAGATCGCAGTGTCGGACGTGCGCGGCGGCTCGGTCAGCCGAGAAGGCGTGCAGCGTGACCTGTTGCCTCTGATTGAGGGCACCACGGTCGCGACCAAATATGGCCCGATGAAGACCGATCACATCCTGTTCATCGCTTCCGGCGCGTTCCATGTCGCGAAGCCCAGCGATCTGCTGCCCGAGCTTCAGGGTCGTCTGCCGATCCGCGTCGAACTCAAGGCGCTGACCGAGGAAGATTTCGTACGCATTCTTCAAGACACGCGCGCCTCGCTGACCGAGCAGTATCGCGCGCTGATTGGTACCGAGGGCGTCGAAATCAACTTCACCGACGATGGCATCCGCGCGATCGCGCGGATTGCGGCGGAAGTGAACGGAGAGATCGAAAATATCGGTGCGCG
>CBFRWL010000387.1:0-1828 GCA_965727025.1 uncultured Sphingomonas sp. | reverse complement strand
TCAAGCAGGGCGGTTGAGGGGGCTGCCGGCTGAGGTCTGCTGTGTTTAACTTCGAACCGTTTGGTTCGAGTAGGCTTCCAGCTTGCCGAGAAGGCATATCGAGAACGCGAAGCTGAGCGCATTTCTCGACTTCGGTTCTCGACGGGCTCGAACCTCCGCTCGAAACCAACGGTTTTAGATTAACCGCAGCCCGCTCTCCAGCCCTTACCGTCACCCCGGCTCGGGGGCCGGGGTGACGAAATGCTTCAGCCTACCCCCGCATAGCGATCGAGCGCCGCCGCGCTGGTTTCCGGCCAGCGCGACAGCATCAGCAGCCGCTTGTGGCCGTGGCCGATGATGAGTTCGTCGGTCACGCCCATGCCGCCGTGCATCTGGATCATCTCATGGCCCAGCGCCACCGCCGCATCGGCGATGAAGGCGCGCGCGCCGTCCACCGCCTGCCGCCACGCCGCCGCATCTTCGGGCGGCGTCATCATCGCGAGGTTGAGCAGCGCGCGCGCCTGCTCGATCTGGCTATATTGCGCGGCCATGCGATGCTGCAGCGCCTGGAAGCTGCCGAGCGCCACGCCGAACTGCTTGCGCGTGCGCAGGAAATCCAGCGTCTCGGCGAACAGCCGCTCCATGATGCCGAGCGCTTCGGCCGATTGCGCGAGCGCGAGCCGGCAGCGCGCTTCGGCGATCGCGGCCAGCCCGCCGCCGAGCGGAGTGGCATCGACATGGTCGAGCCGCAGCGTCACGGCGACGCCGCCGTCGACGAGCCGCCAGGGCATAATCTCCAGCCCCGGCGCGCTCGCCTCGACCAGAAACAGCGCAATCCCGTCGGCATCGCCCGCCGCGCCCGACATACGCGCCGAAACGAGGAAGCCGTCCGCGCCGGCACCGGCGACGACCAGCGATTTCTCGCCGCTCAGCCGGTTGTCCTTTGCGCGGGTTTCGACCCAGGCCCAGTTGTCCCGCGCCGCCGCCTCGCGATGCGCGAAGGCAAGCCGCTTTTCGCCGGTGACGAGCTGCGGCATCCATGCGGCCTGCAGCCGATCGTCGGCCAGCCGCTCGAACAGCCCGCCGGCGAGCAGCGCGGCCTCCGCCAGCGGCTCGACCACCAGCCCGCGGCCCAGCACCTCGAATACCGTTGCCAGCCCGGTCGCCCCCGCGCCGAGGCCGCCATGCTCGGGCGCGAAGGGCAGGGCGATCAGCCCAAGCTCGCCCAGCAACGCCCAGTTGCGGCGCGAAAAGCCCTCGGGCTCGGCGAGATAGGCGCGGCGCTTGTCGGGATCATAATGATCGGCGACAAAACGCTCGACGAGCGCCTTCAGCATCTCCTCATCTTCGGTCAGATCGAAATTCACGTCTTCTTGCCAAGCTTCCCTGATCTTGGGGATAGTCTTGACGCATCCTGCGCGCTGCTTCCGCTCCTCAAAAGGCTAGGCGTTGTAAATATGCGTGAAGCGCAATAAGGTCACAATATGGCTGATCCGGCTGACTCTGTGCTTTCGCTCGAGAACGTCAACGCCGTGCGCATCACCGATATCAACGATGTCCGCCGTGCTGCGGAGGCGCTTGCAGCCATTGCGCTGAGCATGGGTGAAATGCGCGTCGCGCCCGCGCACGACATCGCCGACAAGCGCACCCCGGTCGATGCCGAAGGCGCGATCCTCGCGCGCGACGTGTTCGGCTGGGATATGAACGACGAGCGGGTGTGGTGGAAGAACAGCCGGATCGCGCTGGATTCGCCGCTCACCACCGCCTGCCGCTTCGAAAGCGAGCCGTTCTGGGCGAATGCCGAGGGCTTCCGCGCCCGCCAGCCCAATCCCTATCTGGATGCGATCGA
>CBFRWL010000386.1:0-1844 GCA_965727025.1 uncultured Sphingomonas sp. | reverse complement strand
GCTTTCGAGCCCCAGCGGAGAAATTCGTAGCGCTCGCCATTGCGCTGATATTCAAGCTCGACATTTTCGTTGAAGGCTTTGGGTGTTCCGAAGCTGTCGACCATCACCGAGTGATCGATGACGAGATGGACGGGGACCAGCGGATTGATCTTCTGCGCATCGCCGCCAAGCTTGCCCATCGCATCGCGCATGGCGGCGAGATCGACCACGCAAGGGACGCCGGTGAAATCCTGCATCAGCACGCGGGCCGGGCGATATTGGATCTCGCGTTCGGACTTGCGCTCCTTCTGCCACTCGACGATCGCCTGCACATCCTCGGGCGTTACGGTCTTGCCGTCTTCGAAGCGCAGCATATTTTCGAGCAGCACCTTCATCGAGAAGGGAAGGCGCGAGACGTCGCCGAATTTATCAGCCGCCTTGGCCAGCGAATAATAGGCATAGCTCTTCCCGCCGACTTCGAGGGTTGAACGGGCGTCGAGTGTGTCGTGGCCGACGGTGGTCATAGCATTATCCCTTCCCAGGCGTGGCTGGCGCAGGTGGGGAGGCTGCGCCGGGTGTTCGCAGATGCGAGATTCGGCGCGGCTATAGCGGGCACACGCACGAAGGAAAAGAGCGACGCCGGTAACCCTTTTTTTCTTTTCGCGGGTGTATCGTTCGCCGGCGGAAGACGGAGTGGGCATGGCTACGCAGGCGAGCGGCTTGGGAGGCGCGGTGCGCGGTATCGGTAAAATTTTCAGCGGACGGTCGCAGGACGAGGATGCCGAGCAATCGATCGCGTCCATTTTGCCGTCGGCGGCCGAAGCCACCATCTCTCCGAAGGCGCAGCAGCGCGGCGACGAGGCGGCGGCCGAACTTGACCGCTATCGTGCCATTCTCGCCAATGTCAGCTCATTCCTGCTCGAATACGCGATCGAGCCGGTGCCCCAGCATTATGAGCTCGCCTATCGCCACCGCGTCGCCGGCGAACCCGGTCTCGGACAGCAGATCGCCGCCCTGATTCGCGACGGTCATTCCACCATTGACGCCATTCGCGGCAATGAAGGTGCACTCAGCGTGGCGCTGCTTGCCACGCTGGTGCAGCAGGCCCAGCAGCAGCTTGAGGACGTTGCCGCGCTTGCCCGGCGCTCGGGCGAGGAAGCGAAGGCTTATGGCCAGGCGCTCGAGGACAATATCGCCGAGCTTGCCCCCACGATCGCAAGCCATCCCGTGCTGGGCTCGCTCGTCGGGCTGACCCGGATGATGATCGAGAAAACCGCCGCTGCCGAAACGCACATGCGACAATCCGCCTCGCAAATGGAATCGATGCGCGACAGCCTCGATCAGGCGCGCGAGCAAGCCGAGACGGATGCACTCACCGGGCTTTTCAACCGCCGCGCGTTCGAGCGCGAGCTTGGTGCCGCCGCCGAGCGTTCAAAGATCCATGGCACGCCGCTTGCCGTCGCCTTTTGCGACATCGATCATTTCAAGCTGGTGAATGACACTTACGGCCATGATGTGGGCGACCGCGTGCTCTCCTTCGTCGGCAAGGTGCTGATGGAAAATGCGGGCAAGCGCGGCATCGTCGCGCGTCATGGCGGCGAAGAATTCGTGCTGCTGTTCGACGGGATGACGCCCGAAGAAGCGCATGAGATCGTCGATATCGCGCGCTATGACCTTGCCAGGCGCAACATCATCGATCGCATCAGTGGCCAGCCGATCGGATCGATCACCCTTTCCGCCGGCGTCGCCGGCATCGGCTTCGACGCCAATATTTCGAACATGCTCCGCCGTGCCGATCGCGCGCTCTATCGCGCCAAGCGGGAAGGCCGCAATCTTGTGCTGCTCGCCGATAACGACCCAGGCAG
>CBFRWL010000385.1:0-1859 GCA_965727025.1 uncultured Sphingomonas sp. | reverse complement strand
CATCCACCGGCCCCAGCCACGCCCAACGCTCGAGCGGCTGACGGCGGCGGTGCGCCCGCTCGATCCATTTCGTCTGGCCGGGCTCTCGCCGCTGGTGACGATCGGCGGCTCGCTGATTGCCGGCCTCGCCGTTCTGTCCGGCGATCTCGATGCGGAGACGGCATTCGCCGCAACCCATCTCGACGAGCTGTGGCAGGCGGAGCAATGGGGCGAGGATGCGCTGGCGGCTCAGGCGCGCGCGCACCGCCAGCGCGATTTCATGGCCGCGGCACGCTTCCTAGACCTGCTCGACTGATGCAACGTGCCCGCCATCGGAGGAAATTGCGCGTCCTCCCCTGCTCGTGCATAAACGAGTTGTGAAAAAGGCTGAAGCAATCCGCCGATTGAAGCCCTTCGAGCGCCGCTTGCGCGAGCGCGGCATCCAGGGGCTTTACCTGTTTGGATCGACCGCTAGGGACGAAGCCAGCGAAGCTTCCGATCTCGATTTGCTCTATGAATATGACCGGTCAGCAAAATTCAGTCTGTTCGACCAGGCGGGCGCCATGCTGTTGTTGTCGGACGAGCTTGGAACGAAGGTTGATCTGATATCGCGCGCAGGTCTGCGCCCCCGCCTACGCGCCCGCATCGAAAGCGAGATGGTCCGGGTTTTTTGATGGCGGATTTGCAGGACACGCTGGATGACCTCGCATTGCTAATCGCACGCGCCGAGAAATCGGTGCGTGACCGAACATTTGACGAGCTGGTAGCGAACGACGAAGCCTATGACGCTCTTACCTATCGCTTAGCCATGATTGGGGAAACCAGCAAAAAGCTGCCCGACGAACTCAAACAGCGGCATCCGCATCTGCCGTGGCGCGAAATGGCAACATTCCGCAACTTTGCCAGCCATGATTATTTTGGTGTCGATGCCCATCTGGTCTGGCAGGCGGCAACGAGCCTGGACCCAATCAAAGCTATGGTCACCGAAGAAGCGGCGCGCTGCCAGGGATAATTTTCGAACAGCCCGCGAGTATATCGGAGTTGAAATTCACTTCGTTTTTGGCCCGTCAGGCCAGCGCAGGCTGGCGTCCATGTCTTTCAAAATATTCGATGGCACCTCCCATTGCGAGAGACATGGGTCCCAGCCTTCGTTGGGACGACGGGATGGAACGAACTTGAGATTGGGATTCTAAACCCGATCGACAGGTGGCGCCCCCGCCGAAGGCAGGAACCAGCGCACGATGATCAGCGCGGCCAACGCATAGCCCAGGAAATCCGCGACGAAGGCGTAGATGAAATAGCCCCAGCCGAAATGATTGAAGACCGGCTGGCCAAGGATCGAATAGCCGGTGGTTGCCAGCGCTACGAGCAGGACGACGCGCAGCCGATCAGCGAACGACGGCAGCCGCTCCGCCAGCGCATAGAGCGCCGCCGCGATCAGCACTCCCGCGAGCAGCGCCATCAACAGCCCGCCGATCAGCGAGCCCGTATCGAGGGCGGGAAAGCCCTGGGTCACGAAATGAATCGTGGCGATCGGCCCCTTGCCGTAGAGGACAGTGCCTGCACCGCTGCCGGGCCAGGGTACCGCGTAGGTGCCGGTGCCGTTTTCGGTGAGGTTCTGCGCAAGCGCTGCCTGCAGGGCCGCGCTCTTGGCATCGTCAACGGTCGATATGGCGAGACGCGCGAGCGGCGTTCCCCAGAAGATAAAACCTGTGAAAAAGAGCGCGAAGCCGCCGAGCAGCCCGCCAATGAGAGCACGCACCATGCCATCCTCCCCGTTTGCAATGGGAGAAGCTTAACGCAGAAAGGCGGCTTATGTCACCGGATCAGCGAACGAACGAAGCCGATCAGCCCGGTCTGGCGCTTGCGCTTGAGGCGTT
>CBFRWL010000384.1:0-1890 GCA_965727025.1 uncultured Sphingomonas sp. | reverse complement strand
GCAATTCTGGCTCGTCGAAAATGGCGAAGCGACCATTCACAAGCTCGCCCATCGCGAATCTTGTCGCGCCAAGTCGCCGGGCACAGTCCTCAGTGCCGCGATGTTCAGGTACGTGATTGATGTCGACAAAGTGCAGCTGATCGATTTCGGAACGGGGAACGAGCCTTATAAAGCGCAGTGGATGGATCAGGT
Source organism: uncultured Sphingomonas sp. (assembly GCA_965727025.1). Lineage (GTDB taxonomy): Bacteria > Pseudomonadota > Alphaproteobacteria > Sphingomonadales > Sphingomonadaceae > CANJQJ01. The sequence goes on along the minus strand of CBFRWL010000384.1, from coordinate 1,698 downwards.
TCGGCCATTGTACCGCCTTCGCTTCCATAACCCGGCTACGCTCCAGGGCGGCGTTGGTGCGCTTCGCGACACCTTGTCTGCAGCCCGGGCAAAGGTTAGGCGGGCGCGACAAACGGGTCGAAAGATGAGCTGATGACGCAGGGGAGCAACGTCGACGCAATCGTAAGGGCGGTTTTGGCCGACGTGCTGGGGATTGATCCAACTCGGGTGGCAACGTTCGATGATGACACGCCGTTGTTCGGCGCGCTGCCCGAGCTGGACTCGATGGCGGTCGCCGGTCTGCTCACCGAGATGGAGGACCGGCTGCACATCATCATCGATGACGATGACATCGATGGCGAGATGCTGGCGAGCTTCGGCGCGCTCGTCCGCTTCGCGGAACACAAGACGCTGGGATGACCGTCCCCACGGCCGTTCCCTATCTTTATCAAACCGGTGGTGGCGAAGAGTTAATTCTCAGATTTGGAGAGAGTTATACATCCCAGGTTGTTCTGATTGAAGCGTTATTCGAAGAACGGAATTTTCTCCGGCGCATCGCGATGCAAGTTGGACGCGCCCTCCAATCCTACGACATCGGTTGCTCTATTCCCGATATGCCCGGTACGGGCGAGAGCTTGATCGACGTTGCCGATGTGACATTGCCGGGGTGGCAAAGTGCGGTTGCCGATGCGGCGAGGTTCGTGGAGCAGAAGAGCGGCACGCTTCCGTTCATGGCGGCATTGCGCGGCGGAGCATTGATCGATCACACCGCGTCAGCCAAAGCTTGGTGGCGTTTCGCTCCGGCCAGCGGTGCCGAGTTGCTTCGGCCGATGCGACAGGCGCGCCGGATCCGCGGCGCCGCGGACCAGCAGGATCATGCGGGCTATAGGCTAAACGAGGCCATGGTGGCGGCCCTCGACGCCGCTATGCCCCAGTCTCCCACCGGTCCGTTACGGCAAACGCCGGTTAGGCCCGACGGCATCGCGCCGTGGCGGCTGGCTGAGCCCGGCGACGATCAGGCGTTGGCTAACGCTCTGGCGGATGATCTGGCGCAATGGATCGCTACATGCGCCGCGTCCTGACCTTCGACTGCGAGGGCGACCAATTGGTCGGCACGCTTGATGGCGCCATGGGGGAGATCGGCGTCCTGATCGTTACCGGTGGTCGCCAGACCCGGATCGGCCCCCATCGGCTGATGGCGACATTGGCCCGTGACCTCGCTGCCTCCGGCATCCCGACATTCCGCTTCGATCGCCGCGGGGTTGGCGATAGTGGTGGCAATGACCTGGGCTATTCGGGAAGCGCTCGCGACATGCGTGCCGCATTGATGGCGTTCAAAGCCGCCTGCCCCCGTCTACGGAGAGTCTGGGGTCTCGGGCTTTGCGATGGCGCCACCGCGCTCGCCCTCTATGGTGCTTCGCTTAGCCTTGCAGGCTTGATCCTGCTCAATCCCTGGGTGGTGCCGGCGGAACCCGACAGGCCGCCGCCCGCTGCCGTGCGTGCACATTATCGCAATCGGCTGCTGCGGCCTGAGGACTGGCGAAGACTCGTCACCGGAGACTTCAACCCGAAGTCTCTCATCAACGGCTTACGCACCGCCTTCTCCCGTTCGGATCAAGGTCTTGCAGATGACGTCATGTCGTCATTTTCGAGATTTACCGGCCCGATCCATATCCTGCTCGCCTCCCAAGACGCGACTGCGCAGGCGTTCCTCGCTCA
>CBFRWL010000383.1:0-1905 GCA_965727025.1 uncultured Sphingomonas sp. | reverse complement strand
TCGGCCGATACCGACTTCGACGGCCGCGTGACCTGGAAGGAGTTCGAGACTGCCGCCGGGCAACGCTTCGAACTGCTCGACGCCAACAAGGACGGCGTGCTCACGCTGGACGAATTCCCCAAGCTGTCGGCACAAAAGGGTCGCCGCGAACAGCATAATAACGGACGGCACGGCCACGACCGGTCCTGATCATCGAAGGATTTGCCGGTAACGGCCTCGTTCTGGCGCACGGTCGGGATGTTTCAACGCAAAATCAGGGTCTTGCGGTTGGCAGGCGGACAAGCGCGCGGCAGCTTCATTGCGGGGGGACATCGAAATGCGCCATTTCCGCTTCTTGCTGCTGGGTTTTGCCGTGGCGCTTTCAGCCGCGCCTGTCTCCGCCCGCGGGCTTGAGCAGGACGTGCTGGACGAGATCAACTATGTCCGCACCCACCCCCAGGACTATGCGGACGAGCTGCGGCGCTATCGCGACAGCTTCGACGGCCGCACGGTCATCGACGAAACCGGCGAGCACATGACCTATGAAGGCGTACGCGCGGTCGACGAGGCGATCGCCTTTCTCGATGCGCAGGCGCCGCTCGATCCGCTGGAACGCGGGAGCGTCCTCGCACGTACCGCCGGCGACTATGCGCTCGACCAGGGGCGGCAGGGCAGCATGGGACATGTTTCGGCTAATGGCGCAACGCCGGCCCGGCGCGTGGCGGCGCATGGCGGCGGCATCTATGTATCGGAGACGATCGCTTATGGCCGGTCGGACCCAGCCGGCATCGTGCGCAGCCTGATCGTCGACGATGGCGTGCGCCCCCGCGTCCACCGCGCCGTGATCTTCATGGGCTTCCTGCGTTACGCAGGGGTCGGCTGCAGCCCGCATGTGCGCGTCGACTATGTCTGCGTGATCGATTACGGGCAGACCCCCGACGGGCGGCCGCCGTCACCCGCCAGCCTTGCCAGAGCGGACGACAGCAACGATCCCCGCCACTTCTGAAAGAATATCGACGCGAGCGACAGCTATTGCTTCTGGCTGGCGATCCAGTCGTCGATCTTCTTTTCCAGCACAGTCATCGGCAGGGCGCCCGTATTGAGCACCTGCGCGTGGAAGGCGCGGACATCGAACTTGGGGCCAAGCTCGGTCTGCGCCTTGGCCTTGAGCTTCAGGATGGTGAGCGCACCGATCTTGTAGGCCAGCGCCTGGCCGGGGATCGCGATATAACGCTCGACCTCGGCGCGCGCATCCGTCGCGCTTTGGCTGGAATTGTCGAGAAAATATTGGATCGCCTGCTCGCGGGTCCAACCCTTGGCGTGAATGCCGGTATCCACCACCAGCCGCATCGCGCGCAGCATCTCGTCATTCAACCCGCCGAAACGCTGATAGGGATCGGTTTCCATGCCCAGCGGCTTCCACAGCGTTTCCGCATAGAGCGCCCAACCCTCGGCGAAGGCGGTGTTGCCGCCGAAGCGCATGAAATTGGGAAGCGAAGCATCCTCCTGCGCCAGGCTGATCTGGAAATGGTGGCCGGGGATCGCCTCATGCAGATAAAGCGTCTCGTCGCCGACCTTCGAGCGCGAGGGCAGATCATAGGCGTTGTAATAGAAGATGCCCGGCCGCGATCCGTCCGGCGTGCCCGGATTATATGAGCCGCCCGCATCGGTCTTTTCGCGATATTCGGGCACCGGCCGGATTTCGAGCGGCGTTTTCGGGATCAGCGAGAATTGTTCGCGCACGCGGGCATCGACGCGCTTGCCGATCGCAATGAACGTATCGCGCATATCGTCCCTGGACGCATATTTGAACTGCTTGGCATCGCGAACATAATCGAAGAACTGGCGTAGCGTGCCCTTGAATCCGACCTGCGCCTTGATCTTCTCCATCTCGCCCTTGATGCGGGCGACCTCGCTGAGGCCCAG
>CBFRWL010000382.1:0-1910 GCA_965727025.1 uncultured Sphingomonas sp. | reverse complement strand
GAAAATCGCAGGCGGTATGTCTTTTTCGGGAAGGTCACTGAAGCGGGTCATGTACCAGCCCGACGCGATCAGGCCAAGGATGAGCACGGCACGCAACCAGTGCAGCACGCGCATGGAAAGAGGGTATTTAACGCCGGCTTGTCCAGAAGCGCTTTCCATGGCTGCTCCCATCGTTCTACAGAAAGACGCCGCGCGAATAACCGCCATCGACGGTCAGCGACTGCCCAGTAATCGCCGCATCCTTCGCATCCGCCAGGAAGGCGATCATCCGCCCCACCTGGGCTGGCACCAGCAAAGCGCCCGCGGGAATCTGGTTGACGAATTCGGCTTCGATATCCTCGGCGGTCGTGCCGGTTTCAGTGGCCATTTCGGCAAACAGCTCTTCCAGGTGCGGAGTGCGCACAATCCCGGGATGGACGGCGTTGACCGAAATCCCGAACGGCCCCAGCTGATCGGATAGCACCTTGGTGAGGTGGGACACCGCGGCGTTGCGCAATCCGCTGAGCGTGTCGCTGGATCGGCCGGTGAGCCCGCCGATGTTGACAATGTGTCCCCTGCCGGCGCGCTTCATCGCCGGGACCACGGCTTGGCTATAGCGCAAGTATCCGCCCACCTTGACGTTGACGTCGGCCATCAATGCTTCGACGTCGACCTCTTCGATCGCGCCGCCGATCGGGGTCGAACTGGCAGCGGCATTGACCAGAACGTCAATCCGGCCAAAGCGGTCCAGCACCCGTTCAGCAAGAGCTCTGGCGGACGCTGCATCGCGCGCCTCGGAAACGAGAGCGAGGACAGGTCCTTCGTTCACGGCGCGGAGTCTGTCGACCGCGCGTTCCAGCGCCTCCTTGCCGCGCGCGGTGAGCACAATGGCAAAGCCAGCACGCGCAAGTTCTTCGGCGATACCCGGCGCTAGTCCGCCGCTTCCGCCTGTCAGGATCGCGACGGGGCGATCGTCGCTCACGGCAATTCAGCCTGTATCAGGAACGGGCCTTCGTGCGCCAAACCCTGTTGCAGCGCCACGGCCAACTCTGCGTTGGTGGATGCACGCACGGCCTCGACCCCGTAGCCTCGCGCCAATGAAACCCAATCGATGCGCGGCTTGTTGAGCTTGGTCAGGTTGGCGATTGCTTCATCTTCGAGCGGGGCATCGGCGCGTTTCAACTCTGTCTGCAGGATGGCGTAGCGATGGTTCGCCGCAATGATGACCGTGACCTTGAGCTGCTCGCGCGCCATGGTCCACAAGGATTGCAACGTGTACTGCGCGCTACCATCCGATTGCAGCGAAACCACGCGGGCACCTGGTGCGGCCAGGGCGGCGCCGACTGCGCAAGGCAGCCCCTGCCCGATCGCCCCCCCGGTATTGGTCATCACCCGGTGCCGCTTTGCGCGATGCGCGTTGCGTAGCCACGGGCCGCCGAGGGTCGATCCTTCAAGCGAAATGATCGCCTCCTCCGGCAGCTGGACCAGCAGTTCTTCCACCACGGAATCCGGCGAAAGCGCCGCTTCAGGGAACGGAGACGTCAGCGGCTCCTTTGTCGTCGGTGTCGGCACATCGGCCGCATCGAATTGGTTCGCCAGATCGTTCAGCGCGGCAACGGCGTCTTCGCCAGGTTCAGCCAAATGCACCAGACGCTCGTCCGGCACGAGTTGGCTGGGCCAGCCTTCATAGCCGAAATAGCTGATCGGCATCCGCGCTCCCGCGAGCACAACGCGGGCGTCCCCCATCTGCGCGATCACGTCATCGGGAAAGTAGGCCTGTCGTTCGACCTGCGGCAGATCGCCGCCAAGGCTAACGATGGGAGGATAGGGTTCCATCAGCAGCCGACCGCCGAGCCGGGCCGCGAGTTTCGCGCCGGCGCGGATGCCCGCTTCGGTCAAAGCATTGCCGCCAAGCAGGATGATGGTCTCGC
>CBFRWL010000381.1:0-1913 GCA_965727025.1 uncultured Sphingomonas sp. | reverse complement strand
TTTTTTGCGCGCGATGTCGAAACGGTAGCGCCCGCGCTGATCGGCGCCACCCTTCTGGTCGATGGCGTGGGCGGCATGATCGTCGAGACCGAGGCCTATGATTCCAACGATCCGGCATCGCATGCCTATCGCGGCCCCACCGCCCGCAACGCCAGCATGTTCGGGCCGCCGGGCCATGCCTATGTCTATCGCAGCTACGGCATCCACTGGTGCCTGAACTTCGTCTGCCAAATGGGCAGCGGCGTGCTCATCCGTGCGCTGGAGCCGACCGCCGGGCTCGATCGCATGGCCCAGGCGCGCGGCACCGACGACATCCGGAAATTATGTTCGGGGCCGGGAAAATTATGCGCCGCCCTCTCCATCGACAAGGGCTTTGACGGAAAGCCGCTCGATCAGCCGCCCTTTGTCGTTTTGGCCGCCTCCGGTGCCGCCACCGTCGGCATCGGGCCACGGATCGGCGTCACGCGCGGGGTGGAGACGCCGTGGCGCTTCTACCTCGAAGGATCTCCGTTCCTGAGCCGGCGGCCCCGCTCGGCCTGAACCGAGACTGCAGGACAGGCGTTGTGCCTTATGAACTTCGGCGTCACGGAAAGGGCTGCCGGCAACGCCCGCGAGCGATGTGGCTTGGATGGGATCGCGCCGTCGCAGTAATTGAGCTAAAATTTCATCGGCACGGCTATGTCATTGCGGAACGGCCAGATGAGCAGCGACGGGCTGAAGCGGCATGCCTGCTTCTGGGGCATGATCGCTCTGGGCCTGTTCGTGACATTGCTGAATCTGGATCTCCCGATCATCCGCAATGCGCATTGTTATGCCAAGGCGACGCGAGGCCTCTTGCTCACGCATCTGGATGTGGCCGCCATCGTCGGAAACGATGCGTGGACTTCGGGCAAGCCGATCCTGTTCGCGCTGCTCGCCACGCCGATCGCCGCGCTTGCCGATCTCGATATCGCGATGATCCTTACTTCGGCGTTGGGCACGATCTTTTATCTTTGGATGGCGTGGCTGGCGCTGAGACGGATCAACGCCCGTTGCGGGATTTCCGACGCGCTGCTGCCGATCGAATTCGCATTCGTCGCGTTCAATCCGCTGGTCGTTTATCAGTTCTGGTCAGCCTATCCGGACTCGCTGTTCGCCGGCTTCGCGCTGCTGGCATTCATCCTCGCGGACATGATCGCGACCAACCCCGACAAGGATATGCGCTGGCACATATTGGCCATGGCGGCCGCGATCGTGCTGGCGCTGCACACAAAGCTTTACGGCGCGATCCTTGCCATTACCTGCCCGCTCTACCTGGCGTTGCATTGGCGAGGCTGGATCGATCGGGGGCGGCAATTGCGATCGAAGCTCATCCTGCTGCTGGCCGTGCTGGCGGGCATCGGGCTGCTGTTGGTCGCCGTGAAATTGCGCATCTATCCCTGGCTCCGGCTCGACAATGGCGCGGGCGTCCAGGGCTTCAAAACCGGCCTTACCGATCCGGACCGCGATATTAGCGGCGCCTTCATGATGATGGCCTTCGCGCTGCTGTTGAACGCGCAATTCGCGCTCCTGTCCCTGACGCGGCGGGCGACATGGGTTGCGCTCGATCTCCCGCCGCTGCTGTTCGTGCTGATCTATCTCGCCGGCCTGATCCTGTTTCCGGGCACGGACAAGAATATGCGCTACTTCCTTCCTGCGTTCCCCTTCATCGCCGCTGCCCTGGCGGCCGGTGTCCAACAGATGCGGCACAAACGGATCGTGCTGGCGGCGTTTGCCATTTGTGGGGCGGCGTCGATCGCGATATTCAATCTGGCGCCGGCTGAACGCGTAGCGCGGCCGCTGCTGGCGCGCTCGCTTCGCCATTATCCGATGCTCGACACGCTCTTGGACAATCTGCGCCTCCCCGCGCAGCTCGCGGTCAAACGAGGCATCGA
>CBFRWL010000380.1:0-1925 GCA_965727025.1 uncultured Sphingomonas sp. | reverse complement strand
CCGTCGCACCATACCTCCCAGCCGAGCCCCCAGGCGCCGAGCGTCGGGCTTTCCCAATCATCCTCGACGAAGCGGATGTCGTGCTTGGTGAAATCGATGCCGATCCGCTCCAGCGAGCCCAGATAAAGCTCCTGGAGATTGGTTGGGCTCGGCTTCAGGATCACCTGATATTGATAATAATGACCAAGCCGGTTGGGGTTCTCGCCATAGCGGCCGTCGGTCGGGCGGCGCGAGGGCTGGACATAGGCCGCCTTCCACGAATTGGGCCCAAGCGCGCGCAATGTCGTGGCGGGATGGAAGGTGCCCGCGCCCATCCGCATGTCATAAGGCTGGAGGATCACGCAGCCGCGATCGCTCCAATAATCATGGAGCGTCAGGATCAGCTTCTGGAAGCTGAGCGGCTTGTCGTGCGCCACGGCGGTCCCCTTCACATTGCCGCGCCGTTTGGCGAATGGGCGGTGGATGGTCAAGCCGAGGGTCGCGCGATAAGGAGCGGCATGCGCCTGATCCTTGCCCTGCTCGCCCTTTTCTTCCCCGCGATCGCCACGGCCAAGCCGATCGAAGCGAAGCCCGCGCTGTGGAAGCTGGCCGACAAGGACACGACCATCTGGCTGTTCGGCAGCGTGCATGTGCTGCCTGCCGATATCGTCTGGTTCAAGGGCAAGGTCGCGAAGGCGTTCGCCGCGTCCGAGGCGCTGGTGGTGGAGACCGAGTTGGGCGGCGATGCCGCAGGAAAAGCCAATGACGCGAAGGCGGTGATGGCGCACGCCATCGATCATGACGGGGTGCCGCTCCGGGACGAGCTGACGTCCGCAGAGCGCAGCGCCTATGACAGCCGCATGGCGGGCTACGGGCTGCCGGTTGCCGCATTCGATCAGTTCCAGCCCTGGTTCGCGGCGACGAGCCTGACCCAGATCGCTTACGGGAAGCTTGGCTACGCGCCGGACAGCGGCGTCGAGATGAAGTTGTTCGCGGAGGCGCGGCGAGCGCACAAGCAAGTGATTCCGCTGGAAAGCCTGGAGGAGCAAATCTCGTTGCTGGGTGGCTTTGCCCGGCCCGTGCAACTCAAGATGCTCGAAACCACGCTCGACGAACTCAAGGATGACAACGGCCACATCGCCGATCTCCTCAAGGCATGGCGCACCGGCAACGAGGCTGCGTTGGCCAAGCAGATGAATGACGGGCTGGATGACGTTCCTGAGCTACGCACGGTGTTGCTCGACCGGCGTAACGAGCATTTCGCCGATTGGATCGCGAAGCGCATGGCGCGACCGGGCCAGATCTTCGTCGCGGTCGGTGCCGGCCATTTCGGCGGGCCGCACAATGTACGCGAGCTTTTGGAAGCCAAGGGCTTTCGGATTACGCGCGTGCAGTGAGCCTTCGTGCCGCACGGTGCGGCAAGAAGGTTGCATTTCGCCCATAACCCCCCTATGCGCGCGCCTTCCCGATCCGGTCATCCCTGGAGGCGGTTCGGGCTGTTGCAACCAAGCGAACTGGAGACATGATATGAGCGACATGCTCACCCTGTCGGCCGAGACGCGCGAACGGGCAGGCAAGGGAGCCTCCCGCGCTATCCGTCGCGAAGGCCGCGTACCCGCCGTGATCTACGGCCAGAAGCAAGACGCCCTCCCCATCCATGTGGAGGCCAAGGCGCTCGTCAAGATGCTGTCGACCGGCCATTTCATGAATACCGTGGTGATGATCGAGACCGGCAATGGCGCGCCGATCCGCACGCTGCCGAAGGACGTGCAGTTCCACCCGGTGACGGATCGTCCGCTGCATGTCGACTTCTTCCGCATCAGCGAGCATACCAAGGTGCACGTCAACGTGCCCGTCCATTTCAGTGATGAAGAGCTTTCGCCCGGCATCAAGCGCGGCGGCGTGCTCAATATCGTTCGCCACGAGCTGGAGCTGGTGTGCGACGC
>CBFRWL010000379.1:0-1928 GCA_965727025.1 uncultured Sphingomonas sp. | reverse complement strand
CGGTCATCTTCGGAAACCAGAAATAGGTGGCGCCGACCACGGGGAAGACGTTGATTCCGATCAGCGTGTAATGGAGATGCGCGACGACGAAATAGGTGTCGGTAAGCTGCCAGTCGGCCGGCACGCTCGCCGTCATCACCCCGGTCACGCCGCCGATCACGAACAGCAGAATGGTGGAGGCAAAGAAGAGGAAGGCGGTGGTGATCACCGGCCGTCCCAGCCAGATCGTCGCGATCCAGGAGGCGATCGCGATCATCGACGGAAAAGTGATGATGAATGATGCCCCGGAGAAGAAAGCGAGGCTTAGGCCGGGCAGGCCGGTCGCGAACATATGATGCACCCACACGCCGAAGCCGAGGATCATCGTCGCGACCGTGCCGAGCGCCACCAGCGAATAGCCGACGAGCGGACGGCGGCAGAAAACCGGCAGGCCGTCCGACACCATGCCCATCGAGGGCAATACGATCGCGTAGACCCAGGGGTGGCCGAACATCCAGAACAGATGTTGCCACAGCAGCGGCTGGCCGCCGCCGCGCGGCTGGAAGAAATCGGTGCCGAACTGCCGGTCCATCCACAGCATGAAAAAGCCGAGGCTCACCGCTGGCACCACGACGAGATTGGCGACGCTGGCGGTCAGCGTGCCCCAGACGAGGATCGGCATGCGGTTGATCGACATGCCCGGCGCCCGCGTCTTGAATGCGGTGACGATGAAATTGGCGGCGCCGACCGTGGTCGAGATGCCGAGCAGCACCATGCCGAGCGAATAGAAATCCTGATTGAGCGCCGGGTTGTAATCGCGCTCGGCATAAGGCGGATAGTTGAACCAGCCGTCGTTCGGGCCGTTGCCGGTGACGAAGCCCGCATAGAGAAACAGCCCGGCGACGAGATAGACCCAATAGCTCAGCGCGTTGAGGCGCGGGAACGCCATGTCGCGGCTGCCGAACAGGAGTGGCCAGAGATAGTTGGAGAAGCCGGAGAGAATGGGCGACGCGTAGAGGAAGATCATCGTCATTCCATGCGTCGAGAACAGCTCGTCATATTGCTGCGGGGTCAGCAGCGTCAGATTGGGTCCGGCGAGCTGGAGCCGAATGATGAGCGCTTCGATTCCCCCGAGCGCCAGGAACAGGAACGCCGTGTAGATGTAGCGCAGGCCGATCTCCTTGTGATCGACCGTCGAGAAGAAGCCCCGGATGCCCGGAGTCGTCTCCCAGATCTTCTGGAGCTTGTCCTGCAGCGCGGAGGTCGGTTCGCCGATCTCGGGCGTTCGCATCGGCGGCGCGATGGCGCTCATTTCAGCGTCTCCAGATAAGCGAGGACATCGTTCAGCTGATCGCCGGAAAGATGCTGCGCGGGCATCAGGGTGCCGGGCTTGAGCGAGGGGGCGTCTTCAACCCATCCCGCAATGATGGCTGGATCTGTCTGGAGCATGCCGGCCGCGATCGTGCGGCGGCTCATCAGGTGGGTGAGATCGGGGGCGATGACGGCCTGGGCGTTGGTGCCTGCGACGGCGTGGCAGAGGCCGCAGCGATATTCGACGAGAGCAAGACCATGTTTTTGTGCGGGCGTGATGGGCGGCGGGGCGGTCTGGAGCTGGCGGGCGCGCCATTGCGCAAACGCGCTCGGCGTATCGGCGACGACTTCGAACGCCATATGCGCATGCTGATCGCCGCAATATTCGGCGCACTGGCCCCAATAGCGTCCGGGCATATCCGCCTTGAGCCAGGTGAGATTGACCTGTCCCGGGATGGCGTCGGTCTTGCCGGCCAGCTTGGGCACCCAGAAACTGTGGATCACGTCGCGGCCGACCAGCCGTAGTCGCACGGGCACGCCCACCGGGATATGGATTTCGTTCGCTGTGACAAAGTTCTGCGAGGGATCGGGCCCGGTATAGGTGGCCTTCCACCACCATTGCTGAGGCGCGACTTCGA
>CBFRWL010000378.1:0-1961 GCA_965727025.1 uncultured Sphingomonas sp. | reverse complement strand
GCGCGCCGGACTCACCGATCGGAGAGGTGGCCGATCTGATGATCGAGAGCGGGGTCGGCCGCATTCCGATTGTCGATCCCGCAACGATGCATGTGGTTGGCATTCTGTCGCGTCACGATTTGCTGAAAGCGCGTCATGCAGGGATGAGACTGGAACGCGAACGTAGCCGCTAGCTCGGGCCATTGTGGTCCAGCGTCTTGCGTTGGTCATGGAAACGGATCGATATGAGTTTGGTTCGCGCAACGAAAGGCCCGCGCCGCCGCTGAGGGAGCGATTGATGTTGGAAGGTACCAAAGCGCCTGAATGCCCCCAGCGGCGCGATCTTCTCGGCTTCGCCGGCGTGGCCGCGCTTGGCGCGACTGCCTTGCTTTCCGGTTGCAAGCGGCACCCATCGGACGCGGGCGATGACGATGCCGGAGTCACTGCCAACGAAGATCTGATGCGTGAGCATGGCGTTTTGCGCAGGATCCTGATCCTGTATCGTGAAGTCGCGGCCAGGCTTTCGGCTGCTGCGGACGAGGTCGACGCCGGCGCGATCAACGACGCGACCCGCTTGTTCCAGGATTTCGGTGAGCGATATCATGAGCAGTTGCTGGAGGAGCAGCACATCTTTCCGATTCTCCGCAAGGCAGGCGCCGACAGCGCGCATCTGGTCGACATCTTGCTGTCCCAGCACCAGCGCGGGCGTGCTATCACGGGCTTCGTGCTCGATCGCACCAAGGCAGGAAAGATCACCGCGGCGGACGCACCAAAGCTCCACGACGCGCTGCTTTCCTTCGCGCGTATGTATGAAGCGCACGCCGCACGCGAGGATACGATGATCTTTCCGGCCTTCAAAGCCAACGTCGGCCTAAAGGCCTATCGCGAACTGGGCGAGCAGTTCGAGGATATCGAGCATAAGCAATTTGGCGGCGACGGCTTCGAGATTGCGCTGGCGAAGCTCAGCTCGATCGAATCGCGCCTGGGGCTCGACAATTTGGCGTTGTTCACTGCCCCAGCGCCTCCGTTGGGTTGAATTGCGCCCTGTCAGTCGGCACTCGGCGCGCCTATATTGCCGCCATGGCAGACCTTTTCGCCGAACCCGCCGCGCCTGATGTGCTGACGGACGAGCCGCCGACCGGCCCGCTCGCGGACCGGCTGCGCCCGCGCCGCCTCGAGGATGTCGTCGGCCAGGAGCATCTGACCGGTGCGGAGGGCGCGATCGGGCGGATGGTGGCGGCCGGCAAGCTCGCCTCGATCATCCTGTGGGGGCCGCCCGGCACCGGCAAGACCACGATCGCGCGGCTGCTCGCCGATGCCGTCGGCCTGCGTTTCGTCGCGATTTCGGCGGTGTTTTCGGGCGTGGCGGATCTCAAGAAGGTGTTCGCCGAGGCGCGCGAATATGCCCGGCTCGGCAAGCAGACGCTGCTGTTCGTGGATGAGATCCACCGCTTCAACCGCGCGCAGCAGGATGGCTTCCTGCCCTATGTCGAGGATGGCACGGTCGTGCTGGTCGGGGCCACGACCGAAAATCCCTCGTTCGAACTCAACGCCGCGCTGCTTTCCCGCGCGCAGGTGCTGATCCTCAACCGGCTCGACAGCCGCGCGCTGGGCCTGCTGCTCGACCGCGGCGAGGCGGCGATGGGCCGCGAACTGCCGCTGACGCCGGAGGCGCGCGAAGCGCTGATCGCCTCGGCCGACGGCGACGGCCGCTTCCTGCTCAACCAGGCCGAGACCCTGTTTTCGATCGATATTCGCGAACCGCTCGATCCGGCCGGGCTTGCCGCCCTGCTCCATCGTCGCGTTGCGGTCTACGACAAGGATCGCGAAGGCCATTACAATCTCATCTCGGCGCTTCATAAAAGCCTGCGCGGATCGGACCCGCAGGCCGCGCTCTATTATCTCGCGCGGATGCTGGTGGCGGGCGAGGAGCCGCTTTACGTGATCCGGCGACTGGTCCGCTTCGCGTCCGAAGATGTCGG
>CBFRWL010000377.1:0-1967 GCA_965727025.1 uncultured Sphingomonas sp. | reverse complement strand
GGCGAATGCGCATGGAGAATATCGGGCCGCCATGCTTCGACGACGGCATCGAGCCGCTTCGCCAAGGCCCTCACCTCGCGCCAATCCCCCAGCGGCGAGCGTGCCGGCCGCGGCTTTGGCGTTCGGTAGAAGATCAGATCGTCCGTGATTTCGGGATCGGGATCAGGTTCATTGAAACGGGGGCCGGTGACGCCCGCAACGTCCCAGCCGCGTCCGAGCTGCGCCTTCAAGATCGCGCGCGTGCGGAAAGTGTAGCCGCTCTGAAGCGGCAGGCTGTGATCAAGCACGTGCAGGATGCGCATCATGCGCGGGCCATGCCATGGAGATGTTTAACGTGACATCAACTCCGGCAGGATTATCGCGCGGAACCGATGATCGATCTCTTCTCCCTTGCGCTCACCCATGTGCTGCTTGCACTTGCCGGGTTGCGCCTGCTCAAGCGGAAGGATCTCGATCGGGACATGGACGAGCCGGCCGATGCGTGATCTCGGCCTCATCGCCTTTCTCGCGGGGCTGATCGCCCTCGGTTTCAAGCGGCCGTTCCTGTTCGTGCTGGCCTATGCCTATGTCGACATCGTCTCGCCCCAGCGGCTTTCTTATTATCTGCTCAACGCGATCCCCGTCTCGCTCATCTGCTTCATGCTTGCGCTTGGCGGCTGGCTGCTTCGCGATGACAAAGGCGGAACCCGCCTTGCGCCCCGCCAGCTGTTGCTCATCCTCCTGCTGGGTTGGGCGGCTTACACCACCGGCCATGCCGACTTTCCATTGGAGGCCCAGGACAAATGGGCATGGGTGTGGAAAGCGCTGCTGTTCGCCATCTTCCTGCCGCTGACGCTTCGTACGCGGCTCAGGATCGAGGCGCTGGTGCTCTACATGGTGCTCTGCGCAGCTTCGATCATCATCGTCGGCGGCATCAAGACCTTGGCCTCGGGCGGCGGCTATGGCGAACTCAACCTGCTCGTCGACAGCAATAGCGGCCTCTATGAAGGCAGCACCATTTCCGCCGTCGCTGTCGCCATCGTTCCGCTGATCCTGTGGCTGGCCAAATATGGCACCATCTATCCCCCCGACTGGAAGGTCCGGTTGTTCGCAGGCGCGCTTATCTTCTCCTGCCTGCTGATCCCGGTGGGAACCCAGGCGCGCACCGGCCTGATCTGTATCGGCCTGCTAGGTATCTTGACGCTGCGCGCCACCAAGCGGCGCGCCGTCTACATTACCATTGTGGGGATTGCCACGCTGATCGCAGTTCCCCTGCTGCCGCAGAGTTTTACGAACAGGATGAACACGATCGAGGGTTATCAGGGTGATGCGTCCGCCTCGACGCGCCTGGCCGTCTGGGCATGGACCTGGGATTATGTGCAGCATCATCCGCTTGGCGGCGGCTTTAACGCCTATCTGCAAAACAAGCTGGTCATTCAGCTCAGCGATCAGGCGGGCAGCGCCAACAACCAAAGCGTTGCTTCATCAATCCAGACCGATCAGGCGCGCGCTTACCATAGCGCCTATTTTGAAATGCTCGGCGAACAAGGCTTCCCCGGCTTCACGCTCTGGGCGCTGCTCCATCTTAGCGGACTGATCGGCATGGAGCGCATCAGGCGGCAATTTAAGTCAGCTACCGAGAAGGATCGCTGGGTTGCGCCGCTCGCAACCGCGCTCCAGCACGGCCAACTCATTTATCTGGCAGGCGCGCTCTTCGTCGGCATCGCCTTTCAGCCTTTTGTTTTCATGCTGATCGGGGTGCAGATCGCACTGGCCGAACATGCCCGGAGGCACCGGGTCATTCGGCCGCGTCCTTTCTTCACCCCGACCAAAGCCGCAATGGCTTGAGGCAATCTCCAGTTAGCGCGGTGCCTAGTTGGCGCCGGTCTTCTTCACCGCATGCTTATGGGCGCCGACGCCGTTCCGCCGCCGCGGCGGAAAACGACGCTTGGGCTTTGCGGCGTCGCCGTCACGTCGCGCCCGCCCCG
>CBFRWL010000376.1:0-1971 GCA_965727025.1 uncultured Sphingomonas sp. | reverse complement strand
CCGGATCGTCGGCGGTGAGGATGCCTTCCTCGCTATTGAGGAACATCGCGTTCGTCACCGTTAGCGGCCCGCGCTCCAACCGGATCCCGGCGCCGTTCGCATCCGGCACGCGCATGTTGCGGAAGATAATTCCGTCCACAGTGGCGCCCCGCCCGCGCAACACCAGCGCAGCCTTATCCTCGCAGGTACGCCCATCGAAGACCACCTTGCCCATCTCGGCAGCAACGAAGCTGATACGGCCGGCCTCCTGCACCGCACAGTCATGATATACGCCAGGTGCAATCCGGATGGTCGCATCGCGATCGCCGACGGCATTGACCGCATCGTCGAGCCGCCAATAGCCTTTGCCTTTCTCGACCACCAGAAATGGCGGTTCACCTGGCGCGGCTGCTTGAGCGGAAGCCGTGAGCGTCAGGAGCAGCAATGCCAATCGGATCACGGATGCTCCCCTGTCTGCTTCAGCGCGATTCAGGCGGCCTTGTTCTTCCGGACGAGATCATAAGCCCGCTCATACCATTTGCTGCCGGGATAGTTGGCGCCGAGCACTGCAGCCGACTTTTTCGCTTCCTCGGGGATGCCCAGCGAGAGATAGCATTCAGTGAGCCGCATCAACGCTTCGGCCACGTGGCTGGTGGTGTCGTAATTGTCCACCACCTTGCGGAATCGGATGGTGGCGGCGAGCCACTCGCGCCGGCGCTCGTAAAAGCGACCGATCTCCATCTCCTTGCCGGCGAGATGATCGTTGATCAGATCGACCTTGAGCCGCGCGTCGGCAGCATATCGGGTTTCCGGATAGCGACGGATCAGTTCGCCCATCGCATCCAGCGCCTGCTGCGTGATCTTCTGATCGCGCGTGACGTCCTGGATCTGCTCATAATAATCAACCGCAACAAGATAGAGCGCATAAGGCGCATCCTTGTTGCCGGGATGGATCGAAAGGAACCGCTGGGCCGATTCGATCGAGCTCGAATATTCGCGCGCCAGATAATAGCTGAACGCGCTCATCAGCTGCGCGCGCCGCGCCCACACCGAATAAGGATGCTGACGCTCGACCTCGTCAAAAAGCTGCGCGGCGACCTTATACTGCCCCCGATCGAGCCTGTCGCGTGCGGCAGTGTAAAGCGTGTTCACATCGCGGGCGACATATTTGGTGTCGGATTTGGACTTGCTGGTGGCGCAGCCCGTCAGCGAAAGACCGAGGATGAGGGCAGTGCCGAGAGCGGCAGAGCGGATGGTTTGGCGCAGCATGGAGTGCTTCCTAGCGGCTTCCCCCGCGCCCGCCAAGCCGCCATGTCCGTACCGGTTCGCATCGCGCTAACCTTGCTCTTGCTCCCAAGGCTGATCCGGAGGAATGGAAGTTATTCTGTTTCAGCCGCACGGAGCTGCGGCTCGCATGTGAGGCTGCCGGCGGTGCTTCGGGTATTGACGCTTTCCTCCCTGTTTCCGGACGTGCACAGGCCCAATTTCGGTATTTTCGTCGAGCGGCAGACGCTTGGTCTCGCTGCCCGGGAAGGCGTTGAACTTCAAGTGGTGGCGCCCGTCGGCCTGCCGCCCTTCCCCCTGCGGCTGCATCCCCATTTCAGCGGAAGAGGCCGCCTGCCCTCAGTCGAAAGCTGGAAGGGGCTGAAAGTGCATCGTCCGGCCTTTCCGCATTTGCCTGGGCCTGGCATGCGGCTCGCGCCACTGATGATGGCGCGCAGGCTGCTCCCGCTGTTCCGCTCCATTCGGGCGGATTTTCCGTTCGACATCATCGATACCGAATATTTCTGGCCCGATGGACCGGCGGCGGTCGCGCTTGGGCGAGCGCTCAACGTGCCGGTCTCGATCAAAGCGCGCGGGAGCGACATTCATTTGTGGGGCAAGCGCGGCTTCAGCCGCCGGCAGATCGTGGAGGCAGGCCAGGCAGCCGATGGCATGCTGGCGGTGAGCGCCGCGCTTAAGCGTGACATGACCGCGCTTGGGCTGCCCGAG
>CBFRWL010000375.1:0-1972 GCA_965727025.1 uncultured Sphingomonas sp. | reverse complement strand
GTGACGCTGGCCGAGATCATGGCGGACAGCGGCCACTACAGCATCGACAGCACCACCATCCGCGCCCATGTTTCGGCAGCGGGCGGAAAAGGGGGGCTCATCGACGCGCTCTTGGCCGCTCGCGGGGCGGGTTCACCAGTAAGCTTCACTGCCTGGCTGAGGCCCTCGCGCGGCCGCTCGCCTTCCATCTGACGGTCGGCGAGGCAGCTGATTGCAAGGCGTATGAAGCCCTGATTGGTCACCATCCGCGCCGACCTTGCCAAGCGGAAGATCGAGGCTGTCATCCCGGGTCGATCAAACCGCCGCGTGAAAATCGAGCATGACCGGGCGCTCTACAAGCAGCGCAACCGCATCGAGCGCATGTTCGGCCACCTCAAGATCAACCGCGCCATCGCCACCCGCTACGATCAACTGGCCAACAGCTTCCTCGGCATGGTCCATCTTGCTACCGCCAGATACTGGCTCAAATTTGTCCACGCGGCCTAGCACTACTTTGGCAGAAGTGCGTCATGGGGATTTGATAGGCCTGCTCCACAATGTGGGCAATGTCGCGGCGGAGGTCGTGATAATCGATCAATGATAGCCTGACGAACCGCCGGCAGGCTCGGTTGAGGAGGCGGACCGGAGACTCTTTTTTTTCCGTGCCGCCTGGGCGAGCCTTCGTGTTTGCAGGAAGGCATAGGCCATCATTGTCATGAGTGCATGTCGATGCAGACCTGTCCATGACCTACCCTCGAAGTGATCGAGACCGAGTTCCTCCTTGAGTTGCTGATGCGCCTGTTCACAAATCCAACGGGCCTTGATGGCACCGGCAACGTCCTTGATCGCCGTGTCGGCGGGAAGGTTGGAGAGATAGTATTTCCGCTCACCGCTGGAGCGATGCTCCCCCACCAACCAGACTTCTTCCCCCGGCATATGCTGTGCGCCGTCCGCGCCGATCCGCTGTGGCGCGCCATCAGCGATACGCACACGCATGGCGGCGAAGCGGGCCGTCAGGCGGCCTTTGGTTCCCCGGCGCCAACTGACCTGCCGCCACTTCACCTCGTCGAGCATGGCATGGGAGGCTCGGGATGTGACATCGGGTACATGCCGGACCCGCGGTCTTCCGCGCCCCGCCACCGGGAAGATCAACTGCACGTCTGCGGGATAGACCTTTTGGTGGCGGGGAATGCCGACGGCCCAGCACAGTCCTCGTGCAGTGAGCGCCTGCCTAAACGGCGCTGACAGGCCATAGCCCGCATCGGCCAGGACGCAGCCGAAGCGCACACCGGCCGCAATGATGCGGTCGATCTCCTCGATGGCGATGTCGGGCTTCGTGCGATACGCCCGGAAAGCTTCGGGCACGCCCGCCCGGGCCATCCGGGCCGCATCGCTGGTCCAGCTTTCTGGCAGGAATAGCCGCAAACCCAGCATGACCGGCACTTCTCCCGAGGCCAGCGTCACCGATACCAGCGTCTGGCAGTTCGCGTTTTTGCCAAGCGCCGTGGCATATTGGGGCGCAACGCCGACCGAGGCCTTGCCCTTCTTTGGAAGGGCTGTGTCATCGATGATTAGCCAGGCCTTCTCACCACCGACCAACGCGTCTGCCTGTTGCCACAAGGTGGCTTCCAGCGGTGCGCTGTCCCAGATCCCAGCGCCGATGAAGTGGTGCAGTCGGTCATAGTTGAGCGCGTCTGCGCGCGCGGCCATCGGCTGAATGCTTTTGCGATCACCCGGGCCGATCAAGCCAGCGATGTAGGCCGGGCACATCCGACGCCGCGTCTTATTGCCCAGACCTTCCAGATATGGCGAAAGCCACTCTTCCAAATCCGATTGCCAGTCCCCACCCATCGCCAGCCTCCATCAAAGCTGGCTCCCCATGAATCACGCAATCAGCGCTAGGGGAATCCCAAAAATCATATTTCTGCCAAAGTAGTGCTAGTTGAGCGCACCGTGGCAATGCTTGTATTTCTGGCCTGATCCGCAGGGGCAT
>CBFRWL010000374.1:0-1983 GCA_965727025.1 uncultured Sphingomonas sp. | reverse complement strand
CCACCCGCTACGACAAACGCGACTACACATTCCGCGGAACCATCGACCTCGCCTCAATCAGGATCTGGCTCCGCGACCCCGTCCCATGATCCGCGGGACAGGCTCTAGTGTCTCGTAATGCCGTCCGAATTACTCGCTGCGCTGGCCGACAAATGCTATTATCTGGCCATGGAACTATCGGCACGTGAGCGAGTCGAGTTGCGCGCGCTGGCCAATGGGTCGGACGTGTCGGCAAGGATCGCAACGCGAGCTCGGATCGTCTTGTGGTCGGCCGAAGGCCGGATGAAGAAGGACATCGCGGTGCTCGCGGGAGTGTCCCGACCGACGGTGGACTTCTGGATTGACCGTTACGGATCCGGGGGTGTCGCTGCGCTGAACGATCGGCCTAGCGGGGCTCCACGGGAACAGGTTCCGCCAGCGGTTCGGGGACGGATCTTGGCATTGACCCGTTGCACTCCGCCCGTCGAGTTGGGGCTGTCACATTGGTCAAGTCGCGAGATGGCCGACTTTCTCAACCGAACCGAAGGCATCGCCGTGTCGCATAACTACGTGGCGACCGTGTGGCGAGAGGCGGGGTTGAAGCCGTGGCAGGCGGGCACCTTCAAGTTATCCAGGGATCCCGCGTTCGCCGAGAAAGTCGCCGACGTTGTCGGCTTGTACCTGGACCCGCCGGGTGGCGCCGTCGTGCTCAGCATCGACGAGAAGACGCAGGTCCAGGCGCTGGACCGAACCCAGCCGACGTTGCCCCTCGACTTTGGCAAGACGGCGAAGCAAACGCACGACTACGTGCGGCACGGCACCACCAATCTGTTCGCCGCGCTCAACGTGCACACCGGGGAAGTCTTCGGCGAGTGCAAGCAGACCCGGAACGGGCAAGATTTTCTTGACTTCCTGAAGAGGGCTGTTAAGCCGCATGCCGGAAAATCCATTCACGTTGTACTGGACAACCTCTCCACCCACGCAACTCCAGACGTGCAAGAATGGCTGGACAAGAACCAGTACATCACCTTCCATTTCACGCCGGTCGGCTCATCCTGGCTCAACCAGGTGGAGACCTGGTTCGGAGCAATAACTCGTCAGGCCATCCGACGGGGTACGTTCGCATCGGTCACAGTACTGATCAAGAGGATCAAGGACTACATTGCCCACTGGAACGACGATGCGAAGCCGTTCGAGTGGACTGCCACCGCAGACGAGATTCTCGCGAAGGTCAAGATCGTCCAGGCGAACGTCAAGAAACTGGTCGACAACAACTCTAAGTAAACTGGAGCGCATTACGAGACACTAGTCTCCAGAAGGTGCAAGAGCCACACCTACCGGAAAAGACGCCTGAAACCGGTACCGGCCCCTGCGGCAGGGTCACTACAAACCTGCCGCAATCCTCTGGGGCGCTGGAGCGATGCCCTGTCCGGGTATTGAAGGAGACGAACGGGACGCCTAAGTCACGCTGATACATGCAACGCTGATGAACGTGGGATCGCCTAAGGGGCGCGAGCCCTATGGCGACAGAGTGCCCGTAGTAGTCGGTGCGCCATGAGGTGCACTGTTGTATCGCCCGCGCAGCGGGCAGGGACGAGAGGAGATGTCTCTGGATCTGATGGCTGACCCGGTCCCGAAAGGGTAGCCCGGGGAAAACAGCATGCCAGGAAACCGGCAGCTCACGCCCAGGCGTACGGGGTGGCGTGCCGGGAGATCCGCACGATATGGCGAAAGCCTGATTGCCTGAAGCCTAGTCTCCAGAAGGTGCAATACGGCGCCTGCCGGAAAGACGCCTGAAACCGGTACCGGCCCCTGCGGCGGGTTGGCGACTAGCCCGCTGCAATCCTCTGGGGCGCAGGAGCGATGCCCTGTCAGGGCATTCAAGGAGACGGACGGGACGCCTAAGTCGTGCTCGATACGTACAGCAGTGTGAACATGGGATCGCCTACGGGACGCGAGTCCTATGGCGACGGAGTGCCCGCATTAGTCGGCGGGGTAACGTCC
>CBFRWL010000373.1:0-2005 GCA_965727025.1 uncultured Sphingomonas sp. | reverse complement strand
GCCGGGCGTGGTATGGGGCGCGAGCATGCGCTGCTGCTCGCCCGGCGTGGCGCCAAGGTGGTGGTGAACGACTATGGCGGCGCGCAGTCGACGATCGATCGCGGCTCGATCGAGACGGCGCAGGCGGTGGTCGAGGCGATCCGCGCCGAGGGGGGCGAGGCGATCGCCAATGCCGAGATGGTCGGCACGGGCGAAACCGCGACCGCGATCGTCAATGCCGCGATTGAAGCATATGGTCGGGTCGACATCCTCGTCAACAATGCCGGCGGCTCGCTGATCGGCGAGCCTGACGATTATGATGACGAGCAGATCGAGGGTGTGCTGCGCGCCAATTTCATCGGCGCCTACATGCTGATCCGCCGCGTCTGGCCGCTGATGCGCGCACAGGGCTATGGCCGGATCGTCAACGTGATGTCCTCGGCCGTACTCGGATCGGGCAAGCTCGCGCCCTATGCGGCAGGGAAGGGCGGCCTTTTCGGATTGACCGCCGACATCGCTCAAGACGGCCGGGCACATAATATCCTGGTCAACGGCGTCTTCCCGACGGGCGCCTCGCGCCTCACGGAAACCTCGCAAGAGGACGTGGCGCTCTGGTACCGCACCTATTTCCAGCCCGAGAAGGTCTCCGCCTTCGTTGCCTATCTCTGCAGCCGGGAGTTGGATTTTGCCGGCGAGGTATTCAACGTTGGCGGTGGGCGGGTCGCGCGGCTCGCGGTGTTCGACAATGAGGGTATGTTCGATCCCGGCATCACGCCCGAAATGGTCGGCGAAAATATTTCCGCCATCCGCGACATGAGCGAGCCTACCATCATCCCATCGCTCTGGGCGCAGACGGAGCGCTACTTCCGCTATCTGCCCTGGACTGGGGGCAAGAACGGAATCATGTAGCGGATCGTCGAGCGATTCCGATCAGCAGACGGGCTGCCCATAGCCCGATGCGGGCACAATTGACGGGGATCGACGCGGTCACCGGAACGGACGCGATGGCCACACATCATGTTCTCGATGGATGTCGCTATCCGGCATTTTGGCTGCATGTCTGAGGTCGGACGCTGCTAGAATGTCAGCTCCGGAGAACCGCGGCCGGATGCCGCTGGAGAGCGAAATGACACGCCCATTCCTGAACATTCCCGATGCGGTGAACATCGATACATCCGCCATCAAGCCCGTCCGGGAGTTCGAGATCTGCAATCATCTGCTGGACGACCATGAGGGGCTTGAAGGCTTTTACGCGGAAAATGGCTACCTGTTCTTCCGCAACATTCTCGATCCCGAGTCGGTCGCCTACGCCAGGGATGAGATGCTCGCCATTGCCGCCGACGTGTTCGGCCTGATCGAGAAAGGCGACATCGCCGCGCGCTGGACGGGCAAACCGCTAGAGAATTGGAGCGAGGACAGTCCCGTCTTCAGTGGCATCTCCCGCCGTCTCGTAGAGCATCCGCGCAACCTGGCCATGCTGGAGAATATCCTCGGCGAACCGGCGTGCATGGTGCCGAATGTCCAATACCGGCTCTATCCGCCGAACGGCCCCATCACCGTGGTTCACCAAGACGGCTTCTACAGCCCAGGCATCAAGGATTTCAAGCCGCTGTGGATTCCGCTGGTGCCGTGCCCGCGCGAGGTCGGAGGGTTGATGGTCGCAGTGGGCCAGCACAAGCGCGGCTATTACCACAATATCGCCAAGCCCTCGCCTTTTCCCATCCCGCAGGGGGTGATCGACGACGACAGCTGGGCGACCACCGACTATGAGCCGGGCGACCTGCTGGTCGTTCACCCCTGCTCGCCGCACGGCGGCACCCCCAACCGCTCCGACCGGCTGCGCGTCACGCTCGACACTCGCGTCCAGTCCGCTGCCCGGCCAAGTGCTTTCGCGGGGACGGTCCGGTCCGTCACGCCGAACTCGATCACGTTGGAAACCGACAATGAGGCGATCGGAACGGTGACGCTCTCAGTGGGCGAGGACACATTCATCCGCGTCATCAACCCGGGTAAGCGTGAGGCTTTC
>CBFRWL010000372.1:0-2027 GCA_965727025.1 uncultured Sphingomonas sp. | reverse complement strand
TCGGTTGCCGCGAGCTATCCCTATCTAGGCGGGGCAGCTTATGGAGGGACCAAGGCTTTCGTCCGGCAATTCTCGCTATCGCTTCGTACGGACCTGCTCGGTACCGCTATACGCGTCACCTCGGTCGAGCCTGGGATGTGTGACACTGAATTCTCGGCCGTTCGCTTCGGCGGCGATCAAGCGAAGGCCGACGCCGTCTATCAGGGCATGACGCCCCTCTCCGCGGACGACGTGGCACTGAGCATCGAGAGCTTGCTTCGCCTCCCCGCTCACATCAACGTCAACTCAATCGAGATCATGCCGGTGCAGCAAGCCTTCGCCGGATTCGCAGTAGATCGGAGCGGACCGATCAGCTGACGATGGCAGGCCCTTCCGCTGCAACCGTCTCCCCGGTCCACAGCCTAATCCGGTGAATGACGGGGGGCGCGGCCGGAGGAGCCTTTTCCCGGATCAGGGCCTCGCCCTCGCGGATGGTGCTAACGGCAAACTCGGTCTGGCCTTCGCAAGGATGGTTCAGCACGACCTTGTAAGGGTGAAGCGAATTCGGGGTCAGGACGACGCGGCCAGGCATGTCGGACATGTTATTCTCCTCGACGAGAACAACGCGTCAGTGGAAAGAAGGTGCCTTCGTCAGGCCTGCGGAGGATCCGCGATCATCGCGGTGAAATTCGCCTCCGCCGCGAGCTTGTCCTCGATCAACGCACGCCCGGCGAATTTGCAGATCTTACCGCGCTTCTGTACGAACTCGACCTCAAGCCGCAACAGCACGCCCGGTTCGACCGGGGCGCGGAATTTCGCCTCTTCGATGGCCATGAAATAGACCAGCTTCCCGGTCCCGGCGAGACCAAGCGTTTCCACCGCAAGCACGCCCGCCGCCTGCGCCATCGCCTCGACGATCAATACGCCGGGCATGATCGGGCGCCCAGGGAAATGCCCGTCGAAAAAGCCTTCGTTGATCGTCACCGCCTTGATCGCGACGATCGACTGATCCGGAACCAGCCTCTCGACGCGATCGATCAGCAACATCGGATAACGATGCGGCAACGCCGCCATCACCCGCCGCACGTCCAGCGGGCCGATGGCGGGGAAAGGCGTTTCCCCGCCTTCGCTCATGATCAGCGGCCGCCCGTGCCGGAGGAGGCAGGTGCAGCCGGTGCAGTGGTGCTAACCGACGGAAGCTGGGCGTTGAGCTGGGCCAGCACTTCGTTGGAGACGTCCAGTGCACCCGCTGCCGCGATCGTGGCGTTGATGTCCAGCGCGATATTGGCGCCATGGGCCTGCATGACCTGCTGGACGATCAATCCGATCTTCTGTTGGATCTGCTGGACGACATAGGCTCCGTTACGCTGGAGGGTCTGCTGGCGCTGCTGGAGCTGCTGGTTAGCTGCGTTTTGTTTGGTCTGGAACGCTTGGATGCGCGTCTGCATGGCAGCATCAGGCTCTTTGCCGCCAAGTGCCTTTTGGATTGAGTCGGCTTCGGTCTGAAGTGGTTGCGCCAGTGTCTGCGCAAATGCCTGAGCCTGCTGCTTCTGGCTTTCGAGCTGGGGTTGCGCAGCCTTGAAGGCGTTGCTCTCGCCCACAACGCGCTCATTGTCGACGGTGATGATGACGGCCGCAGGCGTCTTTTGCGCCGATGCCGGAGCAGCAAGTGCGATCGTGGTAGTCAGGAGCGCCGGCGCAATCGCGGCGGCTTTCAGGAAAGTCCTCATCAGAATTGTGTCCCTACGTTGAAGCTGAACAATTTGGTGTCGTCGCCCTTCTGCTTGAGCAGAGCCTTGGCGATATCGATCCTGAACGGGCCGAAGGGCGAGTTCCAGTTGACGCCGAAGCCGATCGAAAGGCGGGGTTTGGCGCTATTGCCGAGATATTGCTCGACAAATGCCGGCACGTTGACACTTAAATTTTTGTCATTGGGTTTGCCGCTGGCGGCCGTCGGCGAAGTGGTTGAGGCGCCGGTATCAGCATCGATAAAAAGCGGATGGCCTCCACTATCAAGCGCCTGAACTTGGAGGCCGGGCGTCGGCGTT
>CBFRWL010000371.1:0-2040 GCA_965727025.1 uncultured Sphingomonas sp. | reverse complement strand
GGTGTGCATCGAAACAGTCGAGAAGGGCGATATGACCAAGGACCTCGCCATCCTGATCGGCCCGGATCAGCCCTGGATGACGACCGAGCAGTTCTTCGAAGCGATCCGCGTCAATCTCGAAAGCGCAATGGGCGCCTGGAAATAAACGCACGCGAAGCAACGCCGCTCATCGCACCAAGGCCTCTCGCATAGCGAGCGGCCTTCAAGCTGCCGGCGAGCGGATGTGCTCGCGCTTGATCCCAAGCCCGAGCAGCCGCGCCGGCACCCGTTGAAGCAGGGGCACCGCGTCGACCAGCTTGAGCTGCCATGGCGCCCGGGGATCGCGGCTGGCAAGGGCGCTGCCGATCACGCGTTTGTGGATGGCGCGCTGGAGTGCCTGGATCGCCTTGACGGGGAGCATTCTGCGTTCCTGCACCTTGACGAGCAGCTCATCGACATTCTCGCGTTGCGCCATGGCATGAGCGAGAATGTTGGCGGCCGCCACGGCATCCTGAATGGCGAGATTGATGCCAACCCCGCCCACGGGCGACATCGCATGCGCCGCATCGCCAATGACCAGCAACCCCGGGCGATGCCACGTCGTCAGCCGATCCAGTGAAACGCTGAGCAGCTTCACCTCCGCCCAGCCGTTGAGCACGTTTATTCCCGCGCGGGTAACGGGCGCGGTCGCAACGATATCCTCCCGAAAGCGGGCGATGCCCTTCGCCCGCACGGCATCGGCGCTGCCCTTCTGGATCACACGCGCGCACTGAAAATAATCGCCCCTGTCGATTACGACAACCATCTCGCCGGCGCCAATGAAGGCCTGCGTTCGGTTCGTCGGCGTGCGTTGCTTCGGAATTCGGAACCAGAAGACGTCGATCGGCGCACCTAGATTTTGGAGCGGCAATCCCGCAGCCTCGCGCAGGACGGATCCTCGCCCATCAGCCGCGATGACGAGCCGGGCGGTCAACACCTCGCCGTCCGCCAGAACAACCCCTGTGACCCTCCCATTTTCTTCCTTGAGGCTCCCCGCCTCGCATTCCATCCTCAGCGCAAAAGCAGGGAGCTTTTTCGCCTGGTCCGCGACAAAGTTGAGGAAGTCCCATTGCGGCATCAATGCAACGAAGCGGCCCCGGCCCGGCAGATGCGTGAAGTCGCCAATGCGATATTCCTGCCCTGCGATCACCGCGCCCACCGAAGTCACTTTATCGTGGGGCTGCTCCAGCAACTGATCGAGCAGCCCCAGCTCATCGAACAGATCGAGCGTGGAGGGATGCACCGTGTCGCCGCGGAAATCCCGAAGGAAATCGGCATGTTTCTCGATCACGAGCGTGCGTACCCCCGCGCGAGCAAACAGGAAACCAGCCATCATGCCGGCTGGGCCACCACCTACGATGCAAAGATCGGCATCATGAGTTCCGCTGCTCATCTTCGCCTCCCCGGCGACCGTTGGCGCGACTCCGCTCAGTCCACGACCTCGTTGGCGCCCACACCCCAAAGCCCTGTCGTCTGGATATAGCCCGATTTGCCGCCGATGCTGAACTCGCACCAACCGTCAGCGCAATGGCGGATCTTGCCGACAACGCCCGGCGCCACGCGCCACAACAGCCGGGATGCGGTGCTCGGCGCCCCGCGCAGTGCCTGGACGCTGCCGACCACCATGGCCGTTCGCTCCGCGCTGAGCAGCACCGCGGCCATCCAGCCCTCGCTGCCTTCAAAATCGCGCACCCGCCGCCAGCTTTCATGCACCTGCAGAACAATCACCGGAAGGTTCGCGCGACGATAGCGCCACGTCGCGGGATAATCGCGGCCGGGGCCGGTGCGGAGCAGGGCATCGCCGGCGGTAATCGACGCCCAATAAGGCACCGGGCGATCAGCAGCCAGCACCGAGCCAGCAAAGCAGATCGCAATTCCAATAGCGATTGCGCGGGCGCCCCTCTTCCTCATTCCCGTTGACCCCCTTGATCCTCTCACCTCTCTAGAGCGGCGCGCTGTTAATCTGAACCGTTTGTTTCGAGCGAAGGTTCGAGCCAATCGAGAACCGAAGTCGAGAAATCA
>CBFRWL010000370.1:0-2057 GCA_965727025.1 uncultured Sphingomonas sp. | reverse complement strand
ACGCCATCGAGCGCGGGCAGCCAGCTCGAAAGCAGATTGGCGCGATAGCCGGTCCTGAAAAAGCGTTCCGTCCCCCGAAACAGGCATTCGTGATGCTCGTGCCAACCCACGCCCTGGCCCGACTTGAACGCAGCCGTGATCTTCGGCTCGTCGATATAGGCCGAGGAAATCACCTCGAACGCATCCGCGACGTAGACCGGCGAATTCGAGTCGGCGAGCGCCGCCGCCTGCTCCGGGCTCATCGCATAGCGCCCACTGTCGGCGTCATAATCGACGAAACCCGATGCCGCCTGCGCCGCGAGCCATTCGCGGACATAGCGCTCGAACAGGCCGCTTCGCTCCGCGAGTTCGGCGGAAGTTGCCGGCCCTTGCGCCAAGGCCTTGTACAACCCCGATTTCGCGCCGACGATAACGAGCGCGCCACTCATTGCGGCCGACATGTCGCCGACCATCTTACCCATGAAAGCTTCCAGCTTTGATTGATCGATTGCAGCAGCGGTAGCCATTGACAGTCTCCCCAGCATGCGAATGTGCGACTCTACACCAAAGCAGCGGAACGCGGAACTGCCGCGCTCGCGTCTCGCGCAGATGCAATTGCCGGTGCTGCAGAAGCAGCTCGACATGGCGCAACGGCTGCAGCGCTGACCGCGCGAGCGCGCTTGCTTTTCCATCCACTTTCCGTCATAGGCGCGCCAACCGGGGCGGAGGGTCATCCTTCCGCCCCTTGGTTGTTTTGAAGACAGCCGGAGGGGCGGTCCTTTTACAAGGACGTCAACGATCGGCACAGATGGAAGGAATTGCGCACCATGCCGCTTTACGAGCATGTGTTTCTCGCGCGTCAGGATCTGGCGCAAGCCCAGGTCGATGCGCTGGCGGAAGCTGCCGCCAAAATCGTCGAGGAGGGGAACGGCAAGGTCGTCAAGACCGAGACCTGGGGTCTGCGTGGCCTCGCCTATCGCATCGCGAAGAACCGCAAGGCGCACTATGTGATGCTCGAGATCGACTCACCCGCGCCGATCATCGCCGAAATCGAACGGCAGGCTTCGCTGAACGAAGACGTGATCCGCTACATGACCATCCGCGTCGATGCGCATGAGCAAGGCCCCTCGGCGATGATGCGCCGTCAGGAGCGCGACCGCAGCCGCCGCGAGGAGCGCGGCCGTCGCGACCGCGACGATTATGAGATGGCCAGGGAAGGTTAAGAAACATGGCACGCCCCTTTTTCCGCCGCCGCAAGAGCTGCCCCTTCTCCGCGAAGGACGCGCCCAAGATCGATTATAAGGACGTCCGCCTGCTCCAGGGCTTCGTGTCGGAGCGCGGCAAGATCGTCCCGAGCCGCATCACTGCGGTTTCGGCCAAGAAGCAGCGCGAGCTGAGCCAGGCGATCAAGCGCGCCCGGCATCTCGGCCTGCTCCCCTACATCGTGAAATAAGGAAGGACCGCACATGGATGTGATCCTGCTCGAACGTGTCGAGAAGCTCGGCAAGATCGGCGACGTGGTTTCGGTCAAGGCCGGTTTCGCGCGCAACTATCTGCTGCCGCGCAACAAGGCGCTCCGCGCCAATGAAGCCAACAAGAAGATCTTCGAAAGCAATCGCGCCAAGATCGAGGCCGACAACGCCGCCCGCCGTGGCGATGCGGAGAAGGAAGCCAAGAAGATCGACGGCACCACGCTGACGCTGATTCGTCAGGCTTCCAACACCGGCCAGCTCTACGGATCGGTTTCGGCCCGCGATCTGACCGAGGCTTTGGAGGCCGAAGGCCACAAGGTTGCCAAGTCGGCCATCGTGCTCGATCGCCCGATCAAGGCGATCGGCGTTGCCGAGGTCAAGGTCGTGCTCCACGCCGAAGTCGCCATCACCGTGAAGGTGAATGTCGCCCGCTCGCCCGAGGAAGCCGATCTGCAGGCCCAGGGCGTGGACGTCACGGCGCAGATGTTCGAACGCGAGGAGGCCGGCTTCACCGAAGCCTATGATCCCAACGCCGAACCCGGCGAAATCGCGGCCGAAGATACGCCCGCCCAGGGCTGAACGATCACGTCACCGTGAAAGGCAAGG
>CBFRWL010000369.1:0-2069 GCA_965727025.1 uncultured Sphingomonas sp. | reverse complement strand
TGGCCGGGCGCCCCGGTGACGCCGCCGCCGGGATGCGTGCCCGAGCCGCACATATAGAGGCCGCGGATGGGTGAGCGATAATCGCCATGTCCCAGCACGGGGCGCGCCGCCCAGAGCTGGTCCAGACTCATATGGCCGTGGAATATGTCGCCGCCGACCAGCCCGAACTTGCGTTCCAGATCGAGCGGCGAATGAATCTGCCGTGCAATGATCGAGGATTTGAAATTGGGCGCGTGCGCGTTGACCGTGTCTATGACCAGGTCGGCGGCTTTCTCGCGCTCATCGTCCCAGCTTCGGCCATCCGGCAGAACGGGCGCGAATTGCTGGCAGAACAGGCTGGCGACATGCATTCCTGGCGGCGCGAGGCTGTCGTCGACGGTGGAGGGGAGCTTCATCTCGATGATCGGCCGCGCGGACCAGCCTTGCGCCTTCGCATCGGTAAAAGCGCGATCCATATAGTCGAGCGTCGGTGCGATAATGATGCCACATGTGTGGTGCTCGGCTTTTTCCTTGCCGGGGAGCACGGTGAAATCGGGTAGCTCGCTGAGCGCGACGTTCATCCGGAAGGTGCCTGATCCCGTCTTGAAACGGTCTATGCGGCGCGCGAATTCGGGCGGCAAATCGCTGCGATCGACAAGCTGACGGAAAAGCAAGGCAGGACCCGCGTTACAGGCCACGATGTTCGCCGCAATCTCCTCGCCGGATTCGAGCTGTACGCCCGCCACCTTGCCGCCATCGACCAGCACCTTGGCAACCGGGGCTGCCAGGCTGATCTCGACGCCTGCTTCTTGGGCGGCTTCCGCCATGTAGCGCGTGATCGCGCCCATCCCGCCCACCGAATGGCCCCACATGCCCTTCTTGCCGTTCACCTCGCCAAAGACGTGGTGGAGCAGAACATAAGCCGATCCCGGCGTATCAGGGCTGGCATAATTGCCGACGACGGCATCGAAGCCGAAAGCGGCCTGGATGAATTCGTTTTCATACCAGCCTTCGAGAAAATCGCGCGCGGATTTGACGAACAGATCCATTAGGTCGCGCTGGGCTTCGATCGGCATTCTCGCGAGCCGCTTGCCCTGGGCGGCGGCGGTGAGCAGCGCGTGCACCCCGCCGCCGGCATTTGGTGGCGTTCTGAGAGAAAGATCGCGTAGCACGTCGGCCACCCGCTCCAGAGCTTCCTCGTAACGAGGGAAGGTCTCTGCATCCTTCGCATTGAAGCGGGCGAATTCGGCCTGAGTGCGGGCGGTGCCTCCGCCAAGCTTCAGATAGCCGTCTTCGTGCGGAAAGAAATTGCTGATCGTCCGCTCGATGACCCGCCAGCCCCGTTCGTGAAGGCGCATGTCGCGGATAATCTTGGGCCGCAGCAGGCTCACGGTATAGCTGGCAGTCGAATTCCGAAAGCCGGGGTGGAATTCCTCGGTCACGGCGGCACCGCCCACGATGTGCCGGCGCTCCAATATGCGAACCTTGAGGCCCGCGCTCGCCAGGTAGAAGGCGCAGACGAGGCCGTTGTGGCCGCCGCCGATGATCAAGGCATCGTATCTGCGGCTCATGTCTGTGCCTCGGTTGCCAGCCTGACCGTTTGCAAGGATGCCTGTTCTTCGGCGTCATAAAGTAGGAAGGGATTGCGCACAGGCTCGCCCAGTGCCTCTTCGAAGGCTTGCCGGGCGCTGCTGCCCTTCCGGCTATCGGTTCCATCGGCACCAAGGTTGGATTGAAAGATGCCTGCCGCGCTGACGGGCAGGAAATCCTCATAGGTAATCGGCTCGGCCACGATCATACCGGCGGCCAGCCTTTGTTCGAAGTCGCCCGCGATCTCGCCCTGAGCGGACGCTTGGCGCGGCTCCGCCCGATGGTAGCGGAAGTAGGCGAGCTTCTGGCGTCTGAGTTCCGCTTCATCGTCGGGGAACTCCGAAAAGTTCTCCGCGAGTATCGCTTCATAATCGCCTGGCCTATGCTTGGACTGCTTGATCGTTCGATCGAGAAGCCTGTCGTAAAGCGCGCGACCTTTAGGCGTAAGCGCTATGCCCCGCTGCTCTACCTCGCCGAAACGGGCGGTATGGGTGCCGGCT
>CBFRWL010000368.1:0-2092 GCA_965727025.1 uncultured Sphingomonas sp. | reverse complement strand
CATACCTCGACCAATGTGCCGCTCTATCGCGTCGAGCGGCACCGCGCGGAATTCAGTCTCGCCCGCTATTTCTGAGCGGCCGCCTCGCGCGCCAGCAATTTTTCCTTTCGATCAAGGCCATAGGCATAGCCGCCCAGGCTGCCATCGGTCCGCTTTGCCCGGTGGCAAGGGATAAGCACCGCGACCGGATTGGCGCCACAGGCCGAACCCGCCGCGCGAACCGCCTTGGCATTGCCCGCGCGGGCGGCGAGCACAGCATAGCTTGAGGTCTCGCCGGGCGGAATGCGCGAGAGTTCGCGCCACACCGCCTCCTGAAACGCCGTGCCCCGCACATCGAGCGGCAGGTCCGGCATCCGCGACGGCTCTTCAACCGCAGCCACGGCCTGCTCGGCCAGCCGTGCGAGCGCATCGCCGCCTTTCACTATGTCCGCCTTGGGGAAGCGAGCGCGTAAAGCGGCCTCGTCCTCGTCGAAGGACAAGCGGCAGATTCCCTGCTCGGTCGCAGCGACCAGCATATTCCCCAGCGACGTGGGCGCGATCGTCCAGCGGATGGTGACGCCCTGCCCGCCTTTGCGCCAAATGCTCGGTGCCATCCCCAATCGTCCTTTCGCATCCTCGTAGAAGCGGCTGGCGGTGGAATAGCCAGCTTCATAAACGGCCTCGGTCACGCTCGCCTCGCTGGCCAGCGCCGCCTCCGCCTTTCGTGCGCGCAGCGCCCGGGCATAGCCGACGGGGGTCAAACCCGTCGCACGTTGGAAGACGCGATGGAAATGATGCGGCGCGTAACCCGCGGCTGCCGCGATCGCTTGCAACGATGGAACCCCCTCACTGGCCGCAATGAAGCCGGTCGCCTTGGCCACCGCTTGCTCGTCACGCGCCACCTCGTCCGGCCGGCAGCGCAAGCAGGGGCGCAATCCAGCGTCGCGCGCCTCGGCGCCATTGGCGAAGAAGCGGACATTGGCTCGCGCGGGGTGCCGCGCCGCGCAGGACGGGCGGCAGTAAATGCCGGTCGTCAGCACGCCGGTGACGAAGCGCCCGTCGAAACTGCGATCGCGCCTGAGCACCGCAGTCCAGGCAGAATTCGGGTCAAGCATGGTCCGTTCCAGAACGCTGCACGCTCGCGGCGAAACATCCCGGCGCCGCGTAATGCGCGTGGATATAAGCGATCGCGGGATCTTCAAACAGGGTGCGAATGGCTCCGTCTGCTTCCCCGGGCGCGGCCAGCGTAGCCGCATGCAGCATTGCTTCCTGATCGAACGCCCTGAGCGCGATGGTACGCCGGTCGAGCGCGGGCGGTATGCTCCCGATATAGGCTGCCGCCTGCCGCGCCCGTTCGCTGATATAGATGGCATAAGAGGAGCGGAACGGCGTCGCCACGTCGTGGGACACATGATTCACGAGCAGCAATGTTTCTCCCGGCTCCGCGTCGGTTAAGCTCACGCGGCACGGAAAGCCGGGGCTGGCATCGGCCGTGACGCGAATGACGCCGTGCCGGGCAAGCTTCTCCGGCGCGGCGCCCACCAGCGAGGCGTAGCATGACGGATCGATTCCGGCGATGCGATAGCTCATATCCAGTCTCCTATCGGTAACGAAACCGATATATGTTCTTGATCAGATAGCAGCTTCCCGCTGGTTGCGTTCAAAGCAGCGGACTCATCTTGCATCGCAGCACCTCCCCTGCTAACCGGCCCGCGAACCGTGCGGGGACGCCCTAAAGGCGCCCCCTTTTCTGCATGGATCGAATCCAAGGGGACGACAACAGAGTGGAACAATCCGGCGGCATTCAGGCTAGCCTCAGCGGGCGCTACGCAACCGCGCTGTTCGAGCTGGCGCGTGACGCGAAGCAGATCGACACCGTCTCCGCGAGCCTCGGCAAGCTCAAGGCGACGCTGGCTGATTCGGAAGATTTCCGCCGGCTGGTGACGAGCCCGCTGGTTTCGCGCGAAGACGCTGTGAAGGCGATCGACGCCACCTCAGCTGCGCTGGCGCTGGACGACTTGACGAAGAAGTTCGTCGGCGTGCTGGCGACCAACCGCCGGCTTGGCCAGCTCAATGCGGTGATCCGCGCCTTCAATCTGCTGGCTTCGGCGCA
>CBFRWL010000367.1:0-2107 GCA_965727025.1 uncultured Sphingomonas sp. | reverse complement strand
CGACCAGGATCGCGCCGTCCATCTGGGCGGCACCGGTGATCATGTTCTTCACATAATCGGCGTGGCCCGGGCAATCGACGTGCGCATAGTGGCGCTTCTCGGTCTCATACTCGACGTGCGCGGTCGAGATGGTGATGCCGCGCTCGCGCTCTTCCGGAGCCTTGTCGATATTCGCATAGTCGACGAAGGTCGCGCCGCCGGTTTCGGCCAAAACCTTGGTGATGGCAGCCGTGAGCGACGTCTTGCCATGGTCGACGTGGCCAATGGTGCCGATATTGCAGTGCGGCTTCGTCCGCTCAAACTTAGCTTTCGCCATTGCTTTCCTACCTTCTTCTTACGTCCGTTTTCGGGCGATCCGCCCCGATGCGGAGGCGCCCATAACCATAAATTTCGTGTTACGCCAGCTTTGCCTTCACTTCCTCGGCAACATTCGCAGGCACCTCGTCATAATGCGAGAATTGCATGGTGTACTGCGCACGGCCCTGGGTGAACGAGCGGAGCTGGTTCACATAGCCGAACATGTTGGCAAGCGGCACGATCGCCTCAACCGCCTGGGCATTACCGCGCGTGTCGGTGCCCTGGATCTGGCCGCGCCGCGAGTTCAAATCGCCGATCACGTCGCCGAGATAATCTTCCGGCGTCACGACCTCGACCTTCATGATCGGTTCGAGGATCTTGATGCCTGCCTTCTGCGCCGCTTCACGCATCGCGCCGCGGGCACAGATTTCGAACGCCAGCGCCGACGAGTCGACGTCGTGATACTTGCCGTCGATCAGGTGCACCTCGAAGTCGACGATCGGGAAGCCGATCAGCGCGCCGCCTTCCGCCGTCTCGCGCATGCCTTTCTCGACCGAGGGGATATATTCCTTAGGAATATTGCCGCCCTTGATTTCGTCGAAGAACTGGAAGCCGGAGCCGCGCTCGCCGGGGGCGACCTTGACCTTAACCTCGCCGAACTGGCCCGAGCCGCCCGACTGCTTCTTATGGGTATAGGTCAGCTCGACCGGTTTCGCGAGATATTCACGATAGGCAACCTGCGGCGCACCGACATTGGCCTCGACCTTGAACTCACGCTTCATGCGATCGACCAGGATTTCGAGGTGGAGCTCGCCCATGCCCTTGATAATGGTCTGGCCACTCTCGGCATCGGAGGTCACGCGGAACGAAGGATCCTCCTTGGCGAGACGATTGAGCGCCACGCCCATCTTCTCTTGGTCGGCCTTGGTCTTGGGCTCGACCGAAAGCTCGATGACCGGGTCCGGAAATTCCATGCGCTCGAGAATGATCGGCGCGTTCGCAGCGCACAGCGTGTCACCCGTCGTGGTGTCCTTGAGGCCCGCAAGCGCGACGATGTCACCAGCATAGGCCTCCTGGATGTCCTCACGGCTGTTCGCATGCATCAGCAGCATGCGGCCGACTTTTTCCTTCTTGTCCTTGACCGAGTTCATCACCTGCGACGCCGTCTCGAGCTTACCCGAATAGATACGCGCGAAGGTGAGCGAGCCCACAAAGGGATCATTCATGATCTTGAAGGCCAGCGCCGACATCGGCGCCGTGTCATCGGCCGGACGGGAATCCTTGGTCTCACCGTTGAGCTTGACGCCTTCGACCGGCGGAATGTCGAGCGGGCTCGGCAGATAATCGACGACCGCGTCGAGCAGCGGCTGCACGCCCTTGTTCTTGAAGGCCGAGCCGCACAGCACCGGCACGAACGAGAAGTTCAGCGTGCCCTTGCGGATGAGGCGCTTGAGCGTCGCCGCGTCCGGTTCCTCGCCCTCGAAGAATTTCTCCATCACGTCATCGTCCTGCTCGACGGCAGCTTCGATGAGCGCGAGGCGCGCCATTTCGGCGTCGTCCTTCATGTCGGCAGGAATATCCTGATATTCGAACTTCGCGCCGAGCGACTCTTCGAGCCAGATGATCGCGCGATTGTTGACCAGATCGACCAGGCCCTTGAACGAACTCTCGAGGCCGATCGGGAGATAAAGCACCAGCGGGCGCGCGCCCAGCCGGTCCCTGATCATTTCGACGCACATGTTGAAGTTGGCGCCAGTGCGGTCGAGCTTGTTGACGAAGCACATCCGCGGCACCTTGTACTTCTCGGCCT
>CBFRWL010000366.1:0-2107 GCA_965727025.1 uncultured Sphingomonas sp. | reverse complement strand
GGCTCGACGCAGACCGCCACCGCGAACGCCAGCCGCGCCACCATGCCGGAGGAATAATATTTGACCGGTGTATCGATGAACTGGCCGATGTCGGCGAAATCGAGAATTTCGCTGTAGCGATCCCGGATTTCGCGCCGCGACAGGCCCAGTGCGGTGCCGTAGATCGCGACATTCTCGGCCCCCGTCAGATCGGGATGAAAGCCCGCGCCCAGCTCCAGCACCGCCGCCAGCCGCCCGCCGAGCCGCACCTCACCATCCGAGGGCGGATAGATGCCGGCGATCACGCGCAGAATCGTGCTCTTTCCCGAGCCGTTGGTGCCGATGATGGCGACGGCCTCGCCCTTTTCGACCGTGAAATTAATCTCGCCGAGCGCAAAGTAAGGCCGCCCGAGCAGCGCCTGCTTGCGCAGCAGCACGCGGATGAAGGTTTCGCGGAGCGAGGTCGCGCGATGCTCATAGATGCGGAAGCGCTTGGTAACGGCGGCGCAGCGGACGGCAGTCGAACTCATCACAGCACCTCCGCGAACAGATGCTTGTAGCGATTGAAGACCGCGTAGGTCGCGAAGAACGTCCCCAGCGAGAAGAGCGTGGCGATGCCGATCGACT
The DNA here is from genome assembly GCA_965727025.1 of uncultured Sphingomonas sp. Lineage (GTDB taxonomy): Bacteria > Pseudomonadota > Alphaproteobacteria > Sphingomonadales > Sphingomonadaceae > CANJQJ01. The sequence continues at coordinate 1,501 of CBFRWL010000366.1, read as the reverse complement.
GCATCGACGGCATCACGCCCTTGTAGATCGCGTCATGGTAGAGCGTCAGCAATTGCGCGATCGGGTTGAGCAGATAGGCTTCACGGATCCAGTCGGGCACGAAATCGGCGGCATAAAAGACAGGCGAAACGTAGAATAATGTGGCGATCGCGATCGGCAGCGCGTGCTGGACATCCTTGAAGAAGACTGACAGCGCCGCCACCGGAAGCTGCAAACCCAGGCATAGCAGGAACTGGAGCAGCACGAGCAGCGGCACCACGGCATAGCTGGCGGGGATATGGCCGTGCAGCGCCACCGCCAGCACCGCCATCGTCAGCAGCAGCTCGACCGCGAATTCGATCAGGCGCGAGATGGTCGTGCTGATGATCAGCACCTCCTGCGGGAAAGCAATGCTGCGCGCGAGCGGGGCATGCTCGCCCAATGTGTAGGTCGCCGCGTTGAGGCACTGCGCCATGAAATTCCAGGCGAAATAGCCGCTGATCAGAAACGCCCAATAATTGGCGATCGGGATCTTCACGATATTGGTGAAGACGACGATCAGCACCCCCGCAGTCAGGATCGGATTGAGCATCGTCCAGAAGAAGCCGAGCGCGGAACTTTGATATTTCACCTTGAGATTGCGCAGCACGAGCGCCCACAACAGCTCGCGATAGCGGTATACCGAGCGAAGGCTCCCCATGGTGGTGGCGCGCTTCATGCGGTGATCCTTCGTTGGGCCAGGCGTGCCGACGCCTCGCGTTGAGCCGCGCCATAGCGGGTTACGCCCACCCAGCAGTTCCAGCACATCCGCGCCAGCAGCGGCGCGGGCAGCGGATCGCGGCCCAGCCCGCGCCGCGCCAGGCGGGCAACCGGCTTGAGCAGCCGCCAGACGAGGAATGCGCCGATCTCGGCGCGCCGCCCCGGTCGCGCCTGCCGGAAGGATTTGGCGAGAAAGGCAAGCAGGGCGCGCTGGTGGCCGACAAGCTGGCGCTCTACCGAAGCCATGTCACGGCGATGTTCGTGCCAGGCGAGCGCATCAGGGCAATAATGAAGTCCATGGCCCGCATCTAGCAGCCGCCAGAGAATGTCCAAGTCCCCCCCGCCGGGCAGCACCGCGCCCAGATCAAGCGCATTGTCGAAACCCCCGATCCTTGCGACGGCATCCTTGCGCACCGCGAAGCTGGCGCCGCAGCCGATGCTGACCGACCAGGCGATTGCAGGGGCCATACGGCCATGCAGTGGCTTGCACATATCTTCGGGCAACTGGATCGGTACGGAACCGCGCGAAAAGCCGCCATTGGCTTCGAACAGGAGCTGCGCGTCGGTTTGCGTCTCGAGCGGTTCGATCCGCCCGGTGCAGGCACCCAGCGTGGGCTGGTCACGAAAGGCCGCCGCGAAGCTGCCGCACCATCCGGCGTCGGCCACGGCATCGTCGTCAAGAAACGCGACGACGGGATACGTGCTTTCCGCCAACGCGCGATTGCGGGCGAAATCCAGCCCCGGAACCTCCTCGCGGACATAA
>CBFRWL010000365.1:0-2118 GCA_965727025.1 uncultured Sphingomonas sp. | reverse complement strand
TGCCGAGTCTGGGAGTCGCGAGCATCTTTTTGCGAAATATGATCTCGACATAGCGGCGGTTCTTCGCGCTGTGTGGTCAGGTCTTGGCCTGGAGGGGGATCCGCCGCGCGCGCATTTTGATACGGCGTCTGCCGACGAATATGCACCTGTTTAATTGGACCATTGGAGAGCGACATGTGTAGCCACCCTCAACACATCCATTGTACTCCGGAGATGCTGCCGGAGGAATTCAAGCGGGGTGCTTCGCAAAATGCGATCATGGCCGTGGATTGGGAGAATCGGGTCGATTTCGACCGGCTTCGCAAATATCGGTTCAAGCGCGTTCAGGACCAGCTGAAGACGTCGAACATGGGCGCGGTGCTGTTGTTCGACATGAACAATATCCGCTATACGACTGCGGCGCACATCGGCAATTGGGCGCGCGACAAATATTTTCGCTGTGCGCTCATCATGCGCGATCGCGAACCGATCATGTGGGACATCGGTTCGGCCGCCAAGCAGCATCAGAAGCATAATCCCTGGATCAGCCCCGAAAATTGGCGCCCGGTGGTATCAAGCTGGCGCGGCTCGATCATGGAAGAGGTTGGCGTTGAGAAGGCGAACGCGAAGCGGATCGCGGACGTGCTGCGCGATGCTGGCCTCATCAACGAGCCGCTGGGCATAGATGTCGTTGAAATTCCGGTGCTCCGGGCGCTGGAGGCCGAAGGGGTGACGATCGTCAATGCAGAAGGGCTGATGCAACGCGCCCGCGTCATCAAGTCGATCGACGAGGTCTCGTTGCTGGAGACCGCTGCGTGCCTGGTCGATTCCGCCTATGACGAGTTGTTCCGCGTGCTGCGTCCGGGCGTCAAGGAAAGCGAGGCCGTCGCCGTCGTCAACCACGTGCTCTACAATATGGGTTCGGAGAATGTGGAGGCGGTGAACGCGATTTCGGGCGAACGCTGCGCGCCGCATCCCCATGTGTTCTCGGACCGTTACATGCGGCCGGGCGACATGGCCTATTTCGACATCATTCACTCCTATATGGGCTATCGCACCTGCTATTACCGCACGATCAATATTGGCGGCGCGACCCGCAAGCAGCGGGACGTGTACAAGAAGACGCGTGAAATCCTCGACGAAGCGATTGCAGAGATCAAGGTGGGCGCGTCTTCGGCCGATATCGCCAAGAAATTCCCGGCCGCCCAGGAATTCGGCATGGCGAACGAGGAGGAAGCGTTCGGGCTGCAATATGCGCATGGTATCGGCGTTGGCCTGTGGGAACAGCCGCTGATCAGCCGCTATCACTCGATCGAACACCCGATCACGATCGAGGAAGGGATGGTCTTTGCGATCGAGACCTACTGGCCTTCCGAAGACGGAACGACCGCGGCCCGGATCGAGGAAGAGATCCATGTCACGAAGGATGGTCCGCGGCTTCTGACGAAGTTTCCGGCGCAGGATCTGCTGGTGGCCGGGCAGCAATATTGGAACGGTCACAGCTTTGCCAAGGGCGTCAACGAGATCCAGTTGCCCGGCGGCGAGGTGATCTGATAGTTTTGGAGTGAAGTATCTGATTTGATGGATAGGTAATTAGAACAAAAAAGGATCTTGCAGGGCTGAGTTGCATATTATTATCGTCATAAAGGGGAATAATAATGAGGAAAGATCTTCGAATCCGGGCAACCTTACTTTGTGCAGTTGCGGTTGGTGCGCTTGCCAGTCCTGCGTTGGCGCAGGATGCGCCGGCCGCCTCTGCCGTGCAGGATCAATCAACTCACGCCGACAAGGGCGGCTCGGCCTTGTCGGGCGAGATCATCGTGACCGCGCAGCGTCGCGAGCAGAGCATCCAGAAGGTGGGCATCGCCATCACCGCCTTTTCCGGCGACCAGTTGCGCGCCCTCAATGTGACTGATTCTCCCCAGATCGCAGCGATTACGCCGGGCGTGCACATCGGCGGCGCGCTTGGCGGCCAGAACAGCCAGTACACGATCCGCGGCGTCACCCAGAATGACTTCAGCGACATCACCGAAGCGCCGAACGCGGTTTATCTGGACGATGGTTACATCGCGATCGGCCAGGGGCAGACTTTCGCCCTGTTCGACATCGACCGCGTCGAAGTGCTGAAGGGGCCGCAGG
>CBFRWL010000364.1:0-2152 GCA_965727025.1 uncultured Sphingomonas sp. | reverse complement strand
CTTTTGTTCTCGGCGAGCGCAATGCCATCGATCCCGATCTGGATCTCGACGATCTCTTTGACGCCATTTTTCTGGCAGGTTTCGGCTTCGGATTTCTTGATCCGGCGGGAGGCGTCCTCAATATCGGGATGGCCTGCGCCAACACCCGCGCAGAATAATTTCATGCCGCCGCCCGTGCCGGTCGATTCTACGATCGGCGCTTTGAACTGCGGGTTCTTGCGCTGGAATTGCTCGGCCACGGCGGTCGTGAAGGGATAAACGGTCGAAGATCCCACGATCCGGATCGTGTCGCGCGTGCCGGTTTGACCGCCGGTCGATCCGGTTTGCTGGCACGCCGCCAGCCCAAGTGCTGCCGTTCCGATAATTGCCCAGTTTCTTGTCATGATCATCCCAAGACTCGGCTTGCGCCTGAGCCCTCCTTGGAGGTTCTTCCCGGTCAGCTATGTGACAGTTGGATGACAGTTTTGTGACAGCGTCAGCTGGCCGGCAGCAGGACGCTTACGGTGGTGCCGACGCCAAGTTCGCTTCGAATTTCGAGCTCGCCGCGGTGGCGCTCGACGATGTGCTTGACGATTGCCAGTCCCAGCCCCGTGCCGCCTATGGCCCGGCTGCGGCTTGGATCCACGCGATAAAAACGCTCGGTCAACCGCGGAACATGTTCCGGCGGAATTCCGTCCCCCTGATCCGTCACCGAAAGTTTCACCATGCCGCTTTCAGCGGTTTCCGCGCGCACGATAACGGGTGTGCCGGCGCGGCCATATTTCAGGGCATTGCCGATCAGATTGTGGAGAAGTTGCGAAAGCTGCGGCGGATCGCCCTTCACTTCGAGCGACCGATCGATAGGCTCGACTTGGATCCGGTTCTGGCCGTTTTCCATGCTGCGGCGGATCGCCTCCGCCACCTCTTCTACGAATTCAGCAACGGCAACAGCGCGATCGGGCGGGCTGAACTTGTCTGCCTCGATCCGTGACAGCGAGATCAGATCGTCGATCAACTGCCGCATCCGCCGCGCTTCGTCGGACATGATGCCAAGAAAGCGTTGCCGAGTATGGGGATCATCACCGGCTTTGCTGTCTTCAAGCGTCTCGATGAAACCGATCAGCGTTGCGAGCGGCGTCCTGAGTTCATGGCTGGCATTGGCGACGAAATCGACCCGCATCTTCTCGGTGACATACCGGCTCGTACGGTCGGAAAGGCGGACCAACCTGCGATTCTGGCCGAGGTCATGAACGTTGAGCTCCCAATGACGATCGGCTTCCCCAATGCCGACCAACTCAATCGGACCGTCATTGGCGCCGGTGAGCCGTTCGGCCGCGGCGGGATGCCGAATTGCGAGGCGGACATTTTCACCGACGATATGCACGCCCAGCAGGCCGCGCGCCGCTTCATTGGCCATCGTGACCTGGTGTTGCTCGGTCAGGAGCAGAGGGTCGTCGAAAGTGTCCATCAATGTCGCCAGCATAGGGCGAGTCAGATCGAAGGGGTCGGGCTGATCGTTGGCCATTGCGAGGGGCGATGATGCCGATCGATCGGTGTAAAGCAGCCATGCCGCCGCGCCTCCGCAGAGCAGCGCCGGCAATGTCGCCAGGAGCGGGGCGCCGAGCAGGAGCGATATCGCCGCCGCCGCCACGCCGCCGATCAGCGCCGGCACGAGCCGGTACGGATCCCATTCCCCCATGGGTCGCGCGTGTAGCGTCCCGTGAACCTTTCGGCTACTCCTCGCTTTCTTCTATCTTTAGGGTTATGCAACGAATTGGGTGCAGGAGATCCCGATGGACGAAGAGGCAAGCAAAGCAGGCGAAGGCGTGCCCACGCGGCGGCGCGTGCTCATGCTTGGCGCTGCTTCAGCCTCGGCGGTCGTGACCATTCGTCCGGCACTTGCCAGCACCGCGGCTTCTGTTCTCAATTGTGAGATACCTATTCCTGATCCCGCCCATATGGGCCAATGGGTCGCGGCCGACGGGACCCTCGTTACCGCCAATACTCCGGGCGCATTTGCTCCGCCGCTCAAGCCGGTCAAAGGCGAGGATGTGAAGGCGGCAATTAGCTACAGCCGGCCCTATCCGGGCGCGAGCTATGATGCCAGCAAGGCCTACACGAAATATATCCAGCGTCTTCAGCGCGGTACGAGCGGTTTCACCTGCTTCGCCTC
>CBFRWL010000363.1:0-2155 GCA_965727025.1 uncultured Sphingomonas sp. | reverse complement strand
CGCTCGGTTTCGGTAGCGCGTGCCACCAGATGCAGCAGTTTCTCGGCTTCGAACGGCTTCTCGATGAAATCCACCGCGCCGCGCCGGATCGCCGTGACGGCGGTGTCGAGATTGCCGTGGCCGGAAATCATCAGCACCGGGAGCGATGCGTCACGCCGCTTGATCTCGTCGAGCAATTCCAACCCGTCCATCTGCGAGCCCTGCAACCACACGTCGAGCAGGACCAGCGAGGGACGCCGTTCACGCAATGCGGCCAACGCAGCGTTGCTGTCGGCGGCGACACGGGCCTCATAGCCTTCGTCTTCCAGGACGCCGGCGACGAGATCGCGGATATCCTGCTCGTCATCGACGATGAGTATGTCGAGCGCCATGATCAGCCTTGCCCGTGCTGAGCCGCTTCATCGGCGGGTTGAGATGCCGAAGTATCGCTGATCGGATCAGTGGTAAGAAGCGAGGGATCGAACATGATCGTTACCACAGTTCCCCCACCGGCACGGTCGGCGAAGCTGATGCTCGCATGATGTTCCTCCAAAATATTCTTGACGATCGCTAGCCCGAGGCCAGTGCCGCGAACGCGCGTGGTGATGTAAGGCTCGGTCAGGCGCTCGCGGTCGGCGGGAAGACCAATGCCGTTGTCCGATACGGTAACGCAGATCCGGTTGCCGCCATGCTCCAGCTTCACCGCGATCTCGCCTTGCGGATCGCCGCCGAATTGGCTGATCTTTTCTTCGATCGCCTCGATCGCGTTTTTCAGGATGTTGGTGAAGGCTTGGCCAAGTTGACGCCGGTCGCATGCCAGAACGACCGGCTCATTGGGCCCCGAGAAGCTGAACCTTATTTCCGGATGCGCGACCTCGTGCAGGAACACGGCCTGCCGCACGACATCGACCAGGGATTCGTCTCGGAAAACCGGTTTGGGCATGCGCGCGAACGAAGAAAATTCGTCGACCATACGCCGCAAGTCGGCCACCTGGCGCACGATCGTGCCGGTCAATTTCTCGAAGGTTCCGTCATCGGCGGCCAGATCACGCCCATAACGGCGTTGGAGCCGTTCCGCAGCAAGCTGGATCGGCGTCAGCGGATTCTTGATCTCGTGGGCGATGCGGCGGGCGACATCGGCCCACGCCGCACGCCGCTGATCGGCGAGCTGCTGGGTGATATCGTCGAATGTAAGCACATGACCGTTTCGCGTCCGCGCGGTCGTCACCGCCAGCGTCCGTGGATCGTCCGAACCGCTCAACTGGATAACCGCCTCCCCAGTGGCGCTGTTCACGAGATCGTCAAGTTCGGGAGCTACCTCCGAAAGACCTTTGCCGACCACCTCATCCCGCGTGCCAAGCATTGCGCGCGCGGACATATTGAGCAGCGTCACGTGGCGCTTGCGATCGACGGCGATGACGCCCGCGGAAACGCCAGCCAGCACAGCTTCCGTCAATGCCCGCCGACTGTCGAGCTGCGTATTGGCGGTGGTGAGCGCCCTATTCTGCTCCTCGAGGCGCCGGGTCATGCGATTGAAGGTGTTGGCGAGCGTACTGATCTCGTCCTGCCGCTTGGGAACGGCGACCCGCACGGCGAGATCGCCGCCTGCCACGCGCTTGGCCGCATCGACCAGCTCGCCCAGCGGGCGTACGATCCGATCGGCCAAGGCCAGCGCGATCCAGATCACGCCCGCGACGATTAGCAACGTAACCAGGATCAGCGTCGCATTGAAGCGGAGCTGGAGCGATCGCGAACGCTCGACCATCGCATTATAATCGGAGAGTGCGTTTCGTGCCCGCGCAACCTGCGTCAGCACCACCGGATCGATATGCCTGGATATATAGAGGTAAAGATGAGGCTGAAGGGCAACCACCGCCTCCACGCGATTTCGACCATCGACCGCGAGACGTGGACGAGGATCCCCGCGGAGCGGCATCAGCTCAGGTCGCAAACGACGCGACAAAGGCCGCTTGTCGAGATTGGCACCAGCCATCAATCGAAGGCGGCCATCTTCGCCGACCTCGATGATCGCGGCCTCGACGAGCAAACGATAGGCCACCTGTTGCGCGAAGAATTCCGAAAAGCGCGGATCATAGATGCTCACGCGCGATAATGCGTCGCGTAGATCGCCGGCCATCGGAACGATCTCGTTGGCAATGCGGGTCTTATGCTCCTC
>CBFRWL010000362.1:0-2173 GCA_965727025.1 uncultured Sphingomonas sp. | reverse complement strand
GCGCGGCGCGACAATTTCTTGACCTCGGCCGCGACCGCCGCGAAGCCGCTCGCCTCGGTTCCGGCACGCGCGGCCTCGATCGAGGCGTTGATCGCCAGGATCGATGTCTGGCGGGCGATCATCCGCAGATTGTCCGAAATCGAAACCACGCTCTCGATCGCCTGAGCGAAATCGGACAGTTCGTCTCCCATGCGGACGACGTCGTCGATCAGCGTTCCGATCTCGCCGAGCGCGGAGACCGCGCTGCGATGGCTGTCGCTCACCAGCGTCGTGGCGCGCCCGGCGACATAGCGGATCTCGCGGGCTGCACCATTGGCCTCCTGCTGGAGCATCGCGAGCTGATCGACGCTTTGATGGAGTATTTCGAGCCGGCCATGCTCGGTTTGGATACGCATATTGACTTCGGCGACGAAGCCAGCCGTTTCGCTGCAACGCAGCGCCAAGGCGCCGCATTGCTCCCCAATGTCTGCGAGAAGACTGTCCCTTATGACTTCATGCTTCAAGCGTGCGATCCCTTGGCACCAGAATGCCGATATTTTGGTGCGGTGCAACAACAATTGCGAATGGATCGTAAAAATCGGATTAAGGACGAATGCTGCTGAACTTTCTCGATGAACTGCGGGGCGCCGGGATCCCCGCTTCGCTCAAAGAACATCTGGTGCTGCTTGAAGCGCTCGACCGCGAGGTGATCGAACGGCGGCCCGACGAATTCTACTACCTCGCCCGCGTCACCTTCGTGAAGGACGAGGCGCTGCTCGATCGCTTCGATCAGGTGTTCGCCAAGGTCTTTCGCGGCATTTTCGCTCAGACCGACGAGACCAAGGCAACGATTCCCGAAGAATGGCTGCGGGCCATCGCGGAGAAATATCTGACGCCCGAGGAAATGGAGAAGATCAAGGCGCTCGGCTCCTGGGACGAGATCATGGAGACGCTCAAGAAGCGACTGGAAGAGCAGCAGGGGCGGCATCAAGGCGGCAATAAATGGATCGGCACCGGCGGCACCTCGCCCTATGGCAATTCAGGCTATAATCCCGAAGGCGTCCGCATCGGCGGCGAGAGCCGGCACAAGCGCGCGATCAAGGTCTGGGAAAAACGCGAGTTCAAGGATCTCGCCAACGACGTCGAACTCGGCACGCGCAACATCAAGATGGCGCTGCGCCGCCTACGCCGGTTCGCGCGCACCGGCGCTGCCGACGAGCTCGACCTGGACAGCACCATAGACGGCACCGCACGCAAGGGCTGGCTGGACATCCAGATGCGCCCCGAACGGCATAATGCCGTCAAGCTGCTCCTCTTCCTCGATGTCGGCGGCTCGATGGATCCGCATATCAAGCTGTGCGAGGAGCTGTTCTCGGCGGCCACGTCCGAGTTCAAGCATCTCGAATTCTTCTACTTCCACAACTGTGTCTACGAAAGCGTGTGGAGGGATAATCGCCGCCGCTTCAACGAGCGCATCCCCACCTGGGACATTCTCCACAAATATGGGCATGACTATAAGCTGGTGCTGGTCGGCGATGCGGCGATGAGCCCCTATGAGATCACCCATCCCGGCGGCTCGGTCGAGCATTTCAACGAGGAGGCGGGAAGCGTCTGGCTCGAGCGGCTGACCAACGTCTATCCAGCTACCGTCTGGCTGAATCCGGTGCCGGAAAAGCACTGGAACTATTCGCAATCCACCACGCTCATCCATCAGGCAATGGACGGCCGCATGTACCCGCTCACCATCGCGGGGCTGGAGGATGCGATGCGCACGCTGACGCGGAAGACCTGAGCAGAGGCGCGCGCTGAAGTGGACAGCTGGAACGGACGGCCCGGGACTTCGGCCGTTCGCAACTCCTTTTTCGTCACCCCGGCCTCCGAGCCGGGGTCCCGCTGATCTTCATCCGTTTTTCTGGATGAGCGCGCATCGGTGCCGCCGGGCAACCTATCTCCGCCGCGCCGGTCAAAGAAGAAGCGAGACCCCGGCTCGGAGGCCGGGGTGAGGTGAGGGCTGGAGGTGGCATGCCTTCAATCTAAACCGTTTGTTTCGAGCGAAGGTTCGAGCCAGTCGAGAACCGAAGTCGAGAAAGGCCGGCCAAGTTCTCGATACGCCTTCTCGACGAACTCCAAGGCTACTCGAACCAAGCGGAGATCTCTAATAAAGCAGGAACTGCCGTCGCTCCTCCGCCCATGC
>CBFRWL010000361.1:0-2175 GCA_965727025.1 uncultured Sphingomonas sp. | reverse complement strand
GGCAAGATCAGGATCGCGACCAGCAACGGCAGCGGCATCGGCGGCCGCAAACGCCGCCGCATCCGCATCAGCCGGAACGCGCGCCGCGCACGCGCCGCCGGACGTGCGGGGCACCATGCTTCCGGCCTGGCGATGATCACGGTGCCGAAATCGGGGCGGGAAGCATCGGCAAATGACGTGCGCTCGATCATGGCTGGCGAACGAAAGCCGCCGGCAAGCGTTCCGCGCTCAGCCGGTGAAAAGCCCCGCCAGCGCATAAAATCCCGCGGCGATCAGCCCGGCCGCCGGCAGCGTGACCACCCAGGCGACGACGATGCTCGAGGCAATGTTCCAGCGCACGGCGGACATGCGCCGCGCAGCCCCCACCCCGACGATCGCGCCGGTGATGGTGTGCGTGGTCGAAACCGGGATGCCGAGCCAGGTCGCGCCGAACAGGGTCAGCGCGCCGCCGGTCTCCGCGCAGAAGCCCTGCTGCGGCGTCAGCCGGGTGATCCGCGATCCCATCGTATGGACGATCCGCCAGCCGCCCAGCAGCGTGCCGATCCCCATCGCCGCCTGGCAGGAAAGCACCACCCAGAGCGGCACGTGAAAGGCGCCACCCAGCTTGCCCTGCGAATAGAGCAGCACCGCGATGATCCCCATCGTCTTCTGCGCATCATTGCCGCCATGGCCGAGCGAATAGAGCGAGGCCGAGATGAACTGGAATCGCCGGAACGCGCTATCCGCGGCGAGCGGCGTATAGCGATGGAACGCCCAGGCCGTCGCCAATACCAGCAGCATGGCGAGCACAAGGCCGAGCGCAGGCGAGCCGACGATCGCCAGCGCCGTCTTGATCACGCCATCCCACACCACCGTCTTCAATCCCGCCTTGGTGATCGCCGCGCCCAGCAACCCGCCGATCAGGGCATGGCTGCTGCTCGATGGAATGCCGAGCACCCAGGTGATGATGTTCCAGCTGATCGCGCCCATCAGCGCGCCGAAGATCACCTGCGCATCGACGATATCGGCGTTGACGATACCCTTGCCGACCGTCTCGGCGACATGCAGCCCGAAGAAGAGGAAGGCGACAAAGTTGAAGAAGGCCGCCCACAGCACCGCATATTGCGGCCGCAGCACGCGGGTCGATACGATCGTCGCGATCGAATTGGCCGCATCGTGAAGCCCGTTGAGCAGATCGAACAGCAGCGCCACGCCGATCAGCGCGACAAGCATGGGAAAGGACAAGGTCGCGGTCATCGCTGCGCCCGCGCGTTCAAGCGTGATCGATCACGAGACCCTGGATCTCGTTGGCGACGTCCTCGAACTTGTCCACCACCTTTTCGAGATGGTTGTAGACCTCGCGCCCGATCACGAACGCCATCGGATGCTTTTCGCCATGTTCCTTGAACAGCGCCTTCACGCCGGCATCGTGAATATCGTCGGCATGACCTTCGATCCGTACCAGCCGCTCGGTCAGCGCGTGCAGCCGGTTGGCGTTGCTATTGATCGATCGCAGCAGCGGCACTGCCTCGGCCGTAATCCGCGCCGCCTCGACGATGATCCCGCTCATGTCGAGCATCGCCCGCTCGAACTGGGTCACTTCGTAGAGCGTGACCGTCTTCGCTGTTGCGTTCATCTGGTCGATCGCATCGTCCATCGATCCGATCAGGCTGGTGATGGCGCTGCGGTCGAACGGGGTGATCAGCGTCCGCCGCACATCCTGCAGCACCTCGCGGATGATATTGTCCGCCTTATGCTCCTCGTCGTGGATCGCCTTGCAGCAGGCTGCCACCGCGTCCCCGCCTTCGAACAGCCGCGCGAGCGCGTCCGCGCCCGCCACCAGCGTCTGCGCATGCTCCTCGAACTGTTCGAAAAATCGCCCCTGGCTGGGCATCAGCCGCTGAAACCATCGCACGCCCGGTACCCTTTCGCCCCCTGTTTGACGCGCCCATAGCAGCGCGCTCTCCGCAAGCCCAGCGGTTCGTGGCGGCTCGCGAAACGAAGCGATCAAGGCGCTCAGCTCCGGCTCGTCGACCGCGCGCGCCGCCTCCTGCACCGAAAACCACTGCTTGCGCCGCTGATGCATTTCCGGCCAGTCGTCCAGCTCGGAAATCACCGAGAGCGGAAACAGCTGGACCCTGGCGCGGCGCGACGACCCGTTCGCGCGGCGCTTGTCATAATGGTAGAAGCCGAGCG
>CBFRWL010000360.1:0-2238 GCA_965727025.1 uncultured Sphingomonas sp. | reverse complement strand
CTCATGCTGTTTCTCCCTCAAGCGGCAGCGATAGATGGGGAGAGTCTGAGGGTAAACTGATCCGAGAGTTGGGCCATCGTGTCGCCGGCTGCTGCTCGAACCAAAGGAGTTTTCTCTTTCGGCCTGGAAAGCATCCTAGTCCCGACGGACCATGCATGAGGATGACCCCATCTTTTACCTTCGCTGCGACTGACGGATAAAGCCGGAATTTAAAGGCCTTTTGCGGTTCGTGGCAAAGTCCTCCGTCGGAAAGAAGAACTGGAGGGGTTCATGTCTGTAAAGATGATCGCATTTCTCAAGGCCAAGGAAGGTATAACTCGCGCAGCCTTCATCGCTCGTTACGAAACGCATCATGTGCCCCTGATTCTTGGCATCATGCCCGGGATCATCGATTACCGGCGTAACTTTCTTCCTGAAGGCACCTGCGATTTCGACGTGGTGACCGAAATGTGGTTTTCCGATCAGGCAGCTTTTGAAACGGCGATGTCCCTTGCTCGCAACCCTCCCGCGGCCGACCTGATCGCGGAGGATGAGGAAAAGATTTTTGATCGTTCATGTACGCGGGTTTGCGTGGTCGAGGAACGCGGCGGCTTGATTGCGGGCTGATAGAGGAAAAGCGTTAGCACCAATGAGCGATCAGTTCCCATCGCCTCTTGTCACCGGCGTGTTGCTCGATGGCGGATGATCAGGCAGCCAAAGCCGTGGCGACGGAAATTGAAGGAGAGCAGAAAGCGCAGTCTGCGCATGGGGCGAGCGAGCCCGATAGTGACCTAAGCCCCTTGTTCGAGCCGTTTGAAGTTCGCGGACTGAAGCTGAACAACCGCATTGTCATGCCCGCCATGGGCCGCCATTTCAACGACGATGGCGTGCCGAGCCAGGGCTATGTCGACTATTTCCGCCGTCGCGCCGCCGCTGGCACGGGGCTGTTGATCACTGAAGTGGCCTCCGTCGAACATCCCGTGTCGCAGGCGAATCCGGGCTATGCGCGCTTGCATGGCCAGGATGCGCTGGAATCCTATGCCCGTATCGTAGAGGCGGTGCATGGGGCAGGAGGACGGATCTTCCCCCAATTGGTCCATTGCGGCGCCGTCCGCCAAGTAGGAGCTTCGCCCAATCCCGATCTGGCTCCGCTCAGTCCGTCGGGCCTGTATCTGCCTTTCGAGACCTTCGGGGAAAAGCCGGCGGTCAGGCAGGTGGCCGAGCCGGCATCCATCAAGGATATCGATGCAGCCATTGACGGATTCGCCAGCAGCGCGCGCCATGCCAAGGCCATAGGTTTCGACGGCGTGCAACTGCATGGCGCCCACGGCTATCTGATCGACCAGTTCTTCTGGGACAAGATGAACCGGCGCCAGGATGTTTACGGCGGCAGCCTGGTCGACCGTACCCGCTTTGCGACCGAGGTCATACGGGCGGTGCGCGATGCCGTTGGCGACGATTATCCCGTTTTCTTCCGCTGGTCCCAATGGAAACAGCAGGATTATTGGGCAAAGCTGTGCCAGACGCCTGCTGAACTGGAGGATTTCCTGACTCCATTGTCCGACGCGGGCGTTGACGTTTTCGACTGTTCGACCCGGCGGGTGTGGGAACCCGAATTCGATTGTAGTCCGCTGAATGTGGCCGGTTGGACCAAGCGGATAACGGGCAAGCCGACCGTGACCGTCGGCTCGATATCGCTGGATCATGATCCGCTGCCGAGCAAGGAACAGGGCGACAGGCCATCGGAGCAGCAATTGCGTGGCCGATGTCCGCCCAGCATCGCCCATGTCGTCGGCATGTTGAAACGCGGGGAATGCGATCTCGTTGCTGTCGGACGGGCGATGATCACCAATCCAGACTGGACTCGCGATCTGCACGATCGACAGTGGGAAAGGCTTGGCGGCTATTCTGCGGAAGCGTTGGCGAGCTTATATTAGCTCGGCACGAGGTTCGTTTCCGATGTGAGGGAAAGACTTTGGGGATGACGATGGCAAACGAGACAGTGCAGGCCGTTCGGCCGGATCATGTGCCGGCGGATCGCGTTTACGAATATGATCTCTTCGAAGCGCCCCGGGAGATTTCCAGCGATTACCAAATCGATATTGTTCGCCGCATCCACCGTGAGGCGCCCGACATCTTCTGGACTCCGTTGAACGGAGGGCATTGGGTAGTTACCCGCGCCCGTGAGATCGACATGTGCCAGCGGGATGGAGAGTTGTTTTCCATGCGGGACGTGGTGGTGCCTGCCGGCGCGAAGCC
>CBFRWL010000359.1:0-2240 GCA_965727025.1 uncultured Sphingomonas sp. | reverse complement strand
GCGCGCGAGAAATGATTGGGCGTCGCAAAGCCGCAGGCGATGCTGATCACCGTCACCGACAGGCTGGTCGATCGCAGCAGATGGGCGGCGTGATCGAGCCGGATGCGGCGATAGATCTCCGCCATGCTGGCGCCGAGATGCCGCGTGCAGAGCCGTTCGAGCTGGCGCACCGAAATGCCTGCCGCCGCCGCCAGCGCGTCACGCCCCACCGGCTCCTCGATCGCGGCCTCCATCGCTCCCAGCATGGCGAGCAGGCGCGGATTGCGCGTGCTGTAGCGCTCCTGCAGGCCCAGCCGCTGCATGACCCCCGATCCGCGCTGCTCGGTGCGGATGAACCAATCGGACACCTGCCGCGCCAGCGCCGCGCCATGATCGCGCTCGATCAGGGTGAGCGCGAGATCGAGCCCGGCGGTGCCGCCCGCGCAGGTCATCCGGTCGCGATCGATCACGAACAGACCGGGCTCGAGCGGCAGCTCGGGAAAATCTTCGCGGAAGGCCGAGGCATGCTCCCAGTGGATGGTCGCGCGATAGCCCTGGAGCAGCCCCGCCCGCGCCAGCAGATAAGGCCCGCCGGAAACGCCCGCGATCGGCACGCCTTCGCGCGCGCGCTGGCGCAGCCAGCCGAGGCAGCGATCGTCGGCAAAGCCCGCCGGATCGCCGCCCGCGAACACGAAGATCCGGTCGAGCGGCGGCGCATCCGCCAGCATATGATCGGTCATCAGCGACACGCCGTTGGAGGCGAGCGCGCTGGGCGCGCTGACCGAGAGATGCTGCCACTGGTAAAGCGGCTTGCGCGCCAGGCTGTTCGCCGCGCGAAACGGCTCGATCACCGAAGCATAGGACATCAGCGCGAAATCATCGATCAGCAGCAATCCGATGCGCATTCGGCCTATGTCTCGTCAGGATAATCAAGTGTCGTTTCTAGACATGCAGGATCGATCGGGAAAGCTAGTCTCGTGCACGCAAGGAGATTTTGCGGGCGTGCAGCGCTATTCGATCCTCTCGGTTCTGGCCAACGCCTTTGGCGGCCATCGCGGCTGGTCGCCCGCCTGGCGCGACGCCGCGCCGGCCGACGGCTATGACGTGGTGATCGTCGGCGGCGGCGGCCATGGGCTCGCCACCGCTTATTATCTCGCGCGCGTCCACGGCATCACCCGCGTCGCGGTGCTGGAAAAGGGCTGGATCGGCGGCGGCAACGCCGGGCGCAACACCACCATCATCCGCTCCAACTATCTGCTGCCGGGCAACGAGCCCTTTTACGAATGGTCGATGAAGCTGTGGGAGGGGCTCGAGCAGGAGCTCAACTATAACGCGATGGTGAGCCAGCGCGGCGTGCTCAACCTCTATCATTCCGATGCGCAGCGCGACGCCTATGCGCGGCGCGGCAACGGCATGCGGCTGCACGGCGTCGATGCCGAGCTGCTCGATCGCGACGCGGTGCGCAGGATGGCGCCCTTCCTCAATTTCGAGTCCGCGCGCTTTCCGATCCAGGGCGGGCTGCTCCAGCGGCGCGGCGGCACCGCGCGCCATGACGCGGTCAACTGGGGCTATGCTCGCGCCGCATCCGCACTTGGCGTCGACATCGTCCAGAATTGCGAAGTGACCGGCTTCATCCGCGATGCGCAGGGCGGGGCGGTCGGGCTCGAAACGACGCGCGGGCCGATCCGGGCCGGCAAGATCGGCCTCGCCGTGGCGGGCAACAGCTCGCGCGTCGCGGCGCTCGCGGGTCTGCGGCTGCCGATCGAAAGCCATGTGCTGCAGGCGTTCGTGAGCGAAGGGCTGAAGCCGGTGATCCCCGGCGTCATCACCTTCGGCGCCGGCCATTTCTACATCAGCCAGTCCGACAAGGGCGGCCTCGTCTTCGGCGGCGATATCGACGGCTATAACAGCTACGCCCAGCGTGGGAACATGCCGGTGGTCGAGGATGTGTGCGAAGGCGGCATGGCGCTGATGCCGATGATCGGCCGCGCGCGGCTGCTGCGAAGCTGGGGCGGGATCATGGACATGTCGATGGACGGATCGCCGATCATCGATCGCACGCCGTTCGAAGGCCTCTATCTCAACGCCGGCTGGTGCTATGGCGGGTTCAAGGCGACGCCGGCGTCCGGCTGGTGCTTCGCGCATCTGCTCGCGACCGATCGGCCGCACGAGACCGCCGCCGCCTATCGGCTCGATCGCTTCGCCACCGGCCATGTGATCGACGAAAAGGGCCAGGGCGCCCAGCCGAACCTGCACTGATG
>CBFRWL010000358.1:0-2261 GCA_965727025.1 uncultured Sphingomonas sp. | reverse complement strand
GAAGCCGCGAAGCTCTACGTCGAAGGCGAGCTGCTCCGTCTGCTCAGCGACCGCAACCTCAGCAACCGGATCAATGGCAAGCCTCCCGGCCTTGAGGCGAACCTCGGCAAGATGATCGCCTCGCCGCACGGCCAGCACCTCTCCGATCTTGCCAAACGGACAGAAGGCATCGCAGGGATGGTGCGAGACGATAACGAACTACCGCTGCCGAAGCAGGACTATGGCATGTTCGCTACGTGGGATTATTGCTACTGGTTCGGCCCGGCGGGCACGATCGGCATCGGCACGACGGAAATTCTCAGGAATACCGTCGCGGAGCGCATCCTTGGCTTGCCGCGCGACATCGATCCATCCGCGAAGTTGCCGTTCAGTGACATCGGGCGCCCGCAGCTGGCTGCCTGAATTATCCATCGCGCCGATCTCCGTGGCTCTGCAAGCGCCAGGACACCGGCCCTCGATCAGGGATACCCTTCCAATGAATTTCACCCTCAGCGAAGATCATCTCGCTCTCAGGGATAATGCACGAGCCTTCCTCTCGAAGGAGGTCAGGCTCGACCCTTATCTCAAACCAGAAGCAAATGAGAAGCCTGTCGAGCGTGACGGCCTCTGGGGCGAAATCCAGAAGCTTGGCTGGGCCGGCATCGTCATCCCGGAAGCCTATGGTGGGCTGGGCCTGACCTATATCGACCTCGTCATGATCGTCGGTGAAACGGGCCGCACCCTTGCGCCGTCCGCTCTGTTCGGGACGCTGGCGGGCGCCTGGGCCGTCGAGCGTTGCGGCAGCGAGGAACAGAAGCAGGCGCTGCTGCCGCAGGTGGCCGCAGGCGAGCTGTCACTCGCGCTCGCGGTCGCGGATCCGAATGGCGACGTCAACGGTCTGTCGCATGGCGCCGTCGCTTCGAGGGCTGGGGACGGCTGGACGATCAACGGCGAAAAATCGTTCGTCGTCGAGGCGGGCGACGCAGACAAGATCGTGGTCGTGGCCGACGTCGATGGCGCGCCCGCATTCTTCATTGTGGATGCCAAGGCCCAGGGCCTGGCGATGGAGCGCCTCGACTGGCGTGACATTACCCGCCATGTAAGCCGCATTTCGTTCAAGGATGTGCCCGCCGAGCGGCTGCCTCAGGCCGATGGCGACAGCTGGTCCTGGATCCGCGACCGGCTCTACCTCGTGCTCGCTGCCGAAAGCACTGCCGGTGCCGAACAGGTTCTCGATGACGCCGTGGCCTATGCCAAGGAGCGTGTCGCCTTTGGTCGGCCGATTGGCTCTTACCAGTCGATCAAACGTGATCTTGCTGAAGTGGCCGGCGGAAACGAATGCGCCGGGGCGGGTGTGCAATATGCCGCGTGGGCCTTGAGTGAGGGAACCGTCGACGCCAGCAAAGCCGCGGCCATTGCCCAGAGCTATGCTAGTGAGCAATATTGCGCTGCCACCGCCTGCAACATCCAAGTTTTCGGAGCGATCGGCTTCACGTGGGAGATGCGGAACCATCTCTATTACAAAAGGGCTCGCGCCAACGCCGAGTTGCTGGGCTCGCCTCGCGAGCAGCGTGAACAGATTGTTCGGATTCTCGAGAACGAGCACAGCCAGGCGGCCTGAACTTGCCGTAAAACGGAGGTATGATGGCTCGGGTGCGATTTGTTGATCCGGCAGGAAATGAAACGGACGTTGCCATCGACGATGGCGTGTCCGTCATGGAAGGCGCGATAAAGGCTGGAATTGGCGGTATTGATGCGGATTGTGGCGGGCAGTTGTCCTGCGCCACTTGCCACGTCTATCTGGACGAGGCTTGGCTCGGGCGCGTCCCCGCGCCAAACGAAAACGAGGATGCCTTGCTTGACTTTGCGGCCGACCGTCGGCCGAATTCGCGCTTGAGTTGCCAGATCGTTGTGCAACCCGAGCTGGAGGGTCTGGAGATAAGGATTCCCGTCACCCAAAGTAGCTGACGGGCAGGCGCGAGTGTCCGATAGCGGGCCGGCGCCGTTATTGGGTCGGCTCTAAGGCCAGGCTTCATAGTGCGGCGCCAAGAGTGGGTTCAATGCGGAGCACGCGCCGCCTGATTGAATGGCATGCGCAACGAACTTCTTGGCGGTATGCAGCGGAAGCTCAAGGGCGGGCATTTTCAGTCCGGCACGCAAAGTCCCTGATTTTTGGAAAGGGTTGGTGCTATGAAGATCCTCGTCCCTATCAAGCAGGTGATCGATTAAGGACGAAGACGCCCCGATCTTCCAGGTCGCGGACGTCGGCCTGGTGGCGGACC
>CBFRWL010000357.1:0-2267 GCA_965727025.1 uncultured Sphingomonas sp. | reverse complement strand
GCTGAACCATCGAGCTTGCCCTTGAGTTCGGGAAGCACCTCGCCAACCGCCCGCGCAGCGCCGGTCGTGGTCGGGATCATCGACATCGCGGCGGCACGCGCACGGCGCAGGTCGCTATGGATCTGGTCGAGAATCTTCTGATCGTTGGTATAGGCATGGATCGTCGTCATCAGCCCGCGCTCGATGCCGATCGTGTCGTTCAGCACCTTTGCGACAGGCGCGAGACAGTTGGTCGTGCACGAGGCATTGGATACGATCACATGCTCTCTGGTCAGCTTCTCGTGATTGACGCCGTAGACGACGGTCAGGTCGACATTCTTGCCCGGCGCCGAAATCAGCACCTTTTTCGCGCCAGCCGCCAGATGCTTCTCGCAGGAAGCCTTGTCGGCGAAGAAGCCGGTGCACTCCAGCACGATATCGATGCCATGCTGGGCGTGCGGCAAATTGGCGGGATCGCGCTCGGCCGTCACATGGATACGCTTGCCATCGATGATCAGATCGTTGCCGTCGGCTTTGACGTCGCCGGCATAGGTTCCATGGACACTGTCACGCTTGAACAGCAGCGCATTCGACTTGGCATCGGCAAGATCGTTGATCGCGACCAGTTCAAGCCCGCTGTCCGGCCGTGCCAGGATAGCGCGGGCCACCAGCCGCCCGATCCGCCCGAACCCGTTGATCGCTACTTTGACCGCCATCTCATACTCCTTCTTGATCTCAATCCAACGCGGCGAGGACCTGTGGAGCGATCTGCTCCGCGGTCAACCCGAAATGATGGTAAAGCTGTTCCGCCGGGCCCGAGGCGCCGAAGCTGTCGATGCCGAAACGCAAGCCAGCGATGCCGACATAGCGCTCCCACCCGATCGTCGTGCCGGCTTCGATCGAGACGCGAAGCACATGATGCGGCAGAAGCTCCTCGCGGTAGCTCGCGGGCTGCGCATCGAATCGCGACCAGCTTGGCATCGAGACCACGTCGGCGCCGACTCCTGCCGCTTCCAGCCTGTCGGCAACGCCCAACGCAATTTCGACTTCAGATCCCGTGGCAACGAGCACGACTTTGCGGTCGGCCTGAGCCGCACGCAGCCGATAGGCACCCCTTGCGGAAAGATTTTCTTCAACATTGTCCCGAACTTGCGGGAGATTCTGCCGCGTCAGCGCGAGGAGCGAGGGGCCGTTGGCATCTTCCAGCGCGAGCTGCCAGCATTCCGCCGTCTCGATCGCGTCGCAAGGGCGATACACGTCCAAATTCGGGATCACCCGCAGCGCCATCAAATGCTCGATCGGCTGGTGCGTCGGTCCATCCTCGCCCAGCCCGATCGAATCATGGGTCATGACGAAAATCGAGCGCACCCGCTGCAGCGCCGCCAGCCGGATCGCCGGCCGCGCATAATCCGAAAAGACGAGGAAGGTGCCGCCATAGGGGATCACCCCGCCATGCAGCGCCATCCCGTTCATGGCCGCGCCCATGCCGAATTCGCGAATGCCGTAATAGAGATAGCGGCCGCCGTAATTGTCAGCAGTCAGCGGCGCCTGGTCCTTGGTCTTGGTGTTGTTCGAGCCGGTCAGGTCAGCCGATCCGCCGATGGTTTCCGGAAGCTGCGCGTTGATCGCGCCAAGCACCAGCTCGGACGCTTTGCGGGTGGCGACCTTCTGCGGGTTTGCAATCAACCCATCGAGATAGGGCGCCAGCGAGAAATTCTCGGGCAGCGCGCCTTCCATCCGTCGGGAAAATTCCGCCTTATCGGAATGGCTTGCCAGCTTCTGCTGCCAAGCCTCCCGCACCGAACCACCGCGCCTGCCTGCATCCAGCCATGCCCCCCGGATGGTTTCGGGCAGTTCGAAGGGCGGATATTCCCAGCCGAGCTCGACGCGTGCCGCCGCGACCTCATCCTTGCCGAGCGGAGACCCGTGCGTTGCCGAGGTGCCCTGCTTGTTGGGCGCGCCCTTGCCGATCAGGGTCCTGCAGGCAATCAGTGACGGCCGTGGATCGTTCAACGCCGCGTCGATCGCCCTTGCCACTTCATCGGGATCATGGCCGTCACAGGACAGGGTGTGCCAGCCGCTGGCGTCATAACGTCCCAAGACGTTTTCGCTGGAAGAGAGATCGACCTTGCCGTCGATGGTGATGCGGTTATCGTCCCACAGCACGATCAACCGACCGAGCTTGAGATGCCCCGCCAGGCCGACGGCTTCATGGTTGATGCCTTCCATCAGACAGCCGTCTCCGGCGATCACCCAGGTGCGGTGGTCAACAAGATCATCGCCGAAGC
>CBFRWL010000356.1:0-2273 GCA_965727025.1 uncultured Sphingomonas sp. | reverse complement strand
GGAAGGGGCCGATCCCCCGGCAGAACAGCGGACGGATATAGGCGGGCACGAAGCCGGGAAAATCGAACGCGTTCTTAACGCCCTCGTCGAAGGCGACTTGCCGGATATTGTTGCCATAGTCGGTCGTCGGCACCCCCGCCGCCTGCAGATCAAGCATCGCCTGGACATGAACAGCCATGGATTGCTTGGCGGCCGCGGCAACCGCTTGTGGCTCGCGCTCGCGCCGTTCGATCCACTCCGCGATTGTCCAGCCGATCGGTAGATAGCCGTTGATCGGATCGTGCGCCGAGGTCTGGTCGGTCAGCAAATCGGGCCGAATGCCGCGTTTCACGATCTCCGGCAGAATTTCGGCGGCATTGCCGAGCAGTCCCACCGAAGCCGGCTTGCCGCTCGCTCGGGCGTCTTCGATGATCGCCAGTGCCTCGTCGAGCGTGTTCGCCGCCTTGTCGAGATAGCCCGTACGCAGGCGCATCTCGATGCGGCTCGGCTGGCACTCGATGGCCAGGCACGACGCACCTGCCATCACGGCTGCGAGCGGCTGTGCGCCGCCCATGCCGCCGAGGCCGGCAGTGAGCAGCCATTTTCCAGTGAGATCGCCGCCATAATGCTGGCGGCCCATTTCGACGAAGGTCTCGTAAGTGCCCTGCACGATGCCTTGCGTGCCGATGTAGATCCAGGATCCGGCCGTCATTTGGCCGTACATGGCGAGACCTTGCTTATCGAGTTCGTTGAAATGCTCCCACGTCGCCCATTTCGGTACCAGATTCGAATTGGCGATGAGCACGCGCGGTGCGTCGGCATGGGTGCGAAACACGCCGACCGGCTTGCCCGATTGCACAAGCAAGGTCTGATCGCCTTCGAGCCGCTTCAGCGTCTCGAGGATGCGATCGAAACTCTCCCAGTCGCGCGCGGCCCGGCCGATGCCGCCGTAGACAACAAGCTCCTCCGGCCGCTCGGCCACGTCGGGATGCAGATTGTTCATCAACATCCGCATCGGAGCTTCGGTCAGCCAGCTTTTGGCGGTCAACGCCGGCCCGGTGGCGGCCTTGATCACGCGGCTGTTGTCGAGCCGATGCGTGATGGGGCGGGTCATGCTTTACCTTTCGCGAAGTTGAGGCAGGCGGTGAGCACCTGCTGGAGAATGGGCAGAATGGCGGGCTCATTGGCCATCTGAGTTGGCCAATTGTCCGGCGTGGGATGCAGAGGCTCTTCCATATAGCCGCGCATCGCCAGTTCCATCTGAATGGCGTGAAGGCCGTCCGCAGGGCGCCCATAGTGGCGGGTCGTCCAGCCGCCGCGAAAGCGCCCGTTGAGTACATGACTGTGCCCCGAGGATGCGACTATGCAAGTTACGCCGGCTTCCAGATCGTGCGCGCAGGTTGCGCCATTGTTGGTGCCGACATTGAACTGCGGCAGTTCGCCTTCGAACAAGCGGGGGATAGTGCTGCGGATCGAATGCGCATCGTAGAGCACGATATGGGCATGATTGGAGCGCAACCGTTCGAGCTCCGCGGAAAGGGCGGCATGGTAGGGATCGAAATAGGCGGATCGCCGCCGTTCGACTTCGGCCTCATCGGGCTCGTTTTCGGCATAGAGCGGCTCGCCATCGAACGTCTCGCGCGGGCAAAGCCCGGTGGTCGCCTGACCGGGATAGAGCGACGCGCCCGAAGGATCGCGGTTGCAATCGATCACGCTGCGCGACAGGCGCGTGCGGACGGTCGTGGCGCCAAGTTCGTGCGCGAAAGCATAGAGCCGATCGATCCACCAATCGGCGTCCTTGCGTGCCAGCCACGGCGAGACGAAAGCATGCGTCAGCTCGGGCGGAAAATCCGCGCCCGTATGCGGAAAGCCTAGGATCAGCGGCGCGGTGCCACGGTGGATTTCAAGGAAATCGCTCATGCCAGCGCCGGCAAGTCGATGTTCGCCGCAGCCATCAAAGCGCCGGAGCGAACGAGCATATTCGCCACCTCCATATCGGGATGGAGATGACGGTCATCGTCCAGATGCGGCACGAGCTGGCGTAGCCGCGCGCGCGCCGCTTCCAGTGGTACGCTGGAGACAAGCGGCGCGTGGAAATCGCAGCCCTGCACCGCGGTAAGATATTCGATGCCGATCACGGCGGTCGCATTCTCCGCCATCTCCAGCAACCGCCGGCTGCCATGCGCCGCCATCGAGACATGATCCTCCTGGTTGGCCGAGGTGGGGATCGAATCGATGCTTGCCGGGGTCGCCCGCTGCTTATTCTCCGAAACGAGCGCGGCCGCTGTCACTTG
>CBFRWL010000355.1:0-2276 GCA_965727025.1 uncultured Sphingomonas sp. | reverse complement strand
CCGCGGATGGTCAGCAGCCGCGCGTTCTGCTCGTTGATGCTCGCCGCGAACTCGGCATAGTCTTTGGACAGATTGCCGCGCACGGCGTGCTGGAGCTTGGCCACGCTCGTCGGCGTCCAGGCATGTTCCTCCCCGCGAATACGGTAGCCATAGTTGCCGCCGACATCGAGCATGTTCCGATAAATCGGACTGTCGCCATAGGCATCCCGGTGACGACGCACCGTCTCCTCGGCGATTTCGCCAAGCCCGATGCCTTCGATCGTGGTGGCGGTTCCGGTGAAATATTTGTCGACGAACGCCGATGACAGACCGATCGCGTCGAAGATCTGCGCGCCGCAATAGCTCTGATAGGTCGAAATGCCCATTTTGGACATGACCTTGAGAACGCCTTTGCCGATCGCCTTGATATAGTTCTTCTGAACCTCATAGGCGGTGAGCGAAAGATTGCGGCGGCGCCGGATCTGCTCGATCGTTTCGAAGGCGAGATAGGGGTTGACCGCCTCCGCGCCGTAGCCCGCCAGCACGCAGAAATGATGCACCTCGCGCGCTTCGCCGGTTTCGATGACGAGCCCGGTCTGCATCCGCAGGCCCTGGCGGATGAGATGGTGATGCACCGATGCGGTCGCGAGCGCCGCCGGGATGGCAATCCGATCCGGCCCTGCCGCACGATCCGAGAGCACCAGGATGTTCTGGTCCGCGAGCACGGCCTCGGTCGCCGCGTTGCAGGCGCGTTCGACCGCGCGCTCCAACCCGGCCGCCCCTTCGGACGCGGGCCAGGTGATGTCGATCGTCTCGGTGCGGAAGGCGCCGTCGAGCACCTCGGAGACCGAGCGGATCTTCGCGAGATCGCTGTCGGTCAGCACAGGCTGGGACACTTCGAGCCGCTTGTGCGTGCCGGCCTGGCGGCCAAGCAGGTTCGGCCGCGGTCCGATCATCGAAACCAGCGACATCACCAGCTCTTCACGGATCGGATCGATCGGCGGATTGGTGACCTGCGCGAAATTCTGCTTGAAATAATCGTAGAGCAGTCGCGAACGGCGCGACAGCACCGCGATCGGCGTATCGGTGCCCATCGATCCAATCGGATCGTCGCCGAGCTGCGCCATCGGTTCGAGGAATTTGCCGATGTCTTCCTGCGTATATCCGAAGGCCTGCTGCCGATCGAGCAGCGCGCTTTCGTCGTTGGCGAGCGCCGGCACCTGCTCAGCATCCGGCAGTTCTTCAAGCTTATACTGGGTGGCCTTGAGCCAGTCCGCATAGGGTGCAGCCCCGGACAGCGAGGCCTTGATCTCGTCATCCTCGATGATTCGGCCCTGTTCGAGATCGATCAGCAGCATTTTGCCGGGCTGGAGCCGCCACTTGCGGACGATCCGCTCCTCGGCGACCGGCAGCACGCCGGACTCGGACGCCATGATGACATGATCATCGTCGGTAACGACGAAGCGCGCGGGCCGAAGCCCGTTGCGGTCGAGCGTTGCGCCGATTTGCCGGCCGTCAGTGAAGGCGATGGCGGCAGGACCGTCCCACGGCTCCATCAGCGCGGCATGATATTCATAGAAGGCCTTGCGTTCTGGCGACATCAGCGGATTGCCCGCCCAGGCTTCCGGGATCAGCATCATCACCGCGTGCGGCAGCGGATAGCCTCCGGCCACCAGCAGCTCCAGCGCGTTATCGAGGCAGGCGGTGTCCGACTGGCCATGCGGGATCAACGGCCACATCTTGTCGAGATCGGGGCCGAGCAGATCCGATTCCATCGTGCGGCGGCGCGCATTCATCCAGTTCACATTGCCGCGCACCGTGTTGATCTCGCCATTATGCGCGATCAGGCGGTAGGGATGCGCCAGCTTCCAGGACGGGAAAGTGTTGGTGGAGAAGCGCTGGTGGACGAGCGCGATTGCCGACTGGGTCAGCGGATTGCGCAGATCCTTGTAAAAACTACCAACCTGGCCCGCGAGCAGCAGGCCCTTGTAGACGACGGTGCGCGTCGAGAAGGAGGGCATGTAGAAATCGCTGAGGCCGGGGAGGACGTGCTTCTCCTCCATATTCTCGAGCGGATTTTGCACCTGCTTGCGAATCACGAGCAATTTGCGTTCGAAGGCGTCCTGATCGGGCGTTGCCGGGCCCCGGGCGACGATCGCCTGACGGATCATCGGCAGCTCGGCAAGAACGGTGGCGCCGAGAACGCTGCGGTCGATCGGCACGTCGCGCCAGCCGATCAGCGTCTGGCCTTCCTTGGTCAACAGCCGTTCGAATCGGCCCACCGCGAAATCGCGCGC
>CBFRWL010000354.1:0-2281 GCA_965727025.1 uncultured Sphingomonas sp. | reverse complement strand
ATCTCGAGGTCGAAACCCGCGAGATCAACGGCAAATTCTGGCATTTTCGCTATCCCTTGGCGGACGGCGTCACCCTGGACGACGGGCGCGATCATATTGTGGTCGCGACCACCCGGCCTGAAACCATGCTCGCCGACATGGCGGTGGCGGTCAACGCCGAGGACTCCCGCTATCAATCGGTGATCGGCAAGTTCGTCCGGCTGCCGATCACCGGGCGTTTGATTCCGATCGTGGCCGACGACCATGCCGATCCGGAGTTGGGCTCGGGCGCGGTCAAGATCACCCCCGGCCATGATTTCAACGACTTCGAGGTGGGCAAGCGCGCCGGATTCAAGCCGGCCGACATGCTCAACATGCTCGATGCCGATGCGAAGCTTGTTCAGACTGCCGATGGCCTGATCCCGGCGGAACTGATCGGCCTCGACCGGTTCGACGCGCGCAAGCGCATCGTGGACCTGATCGACGCCCAGGGCCTGCTCGAGAAGGTGGAGGATCGCACGATCCAGACTCCTTACGGGGATCGTTCCGGCGCGGTGATCGAACCCTGGCTGACCGACCAATGGTATGTCGATGCCAAAACGCTCGCCGCGCCCGCGATCGCCGCGGTGCGTAATGGCGACATCAGGATCGTCCCCAAGACCTGGGAGAAGACCTGGTTCAACTGGCTCGAGAACATCCAGCCCTGGTGCGTCTCGCGCCAGCTTTGGTGGGGTCACCAGATCCCGGCGTGGTACGGTCCCGAAGGCGATGTCTATGTCGCGGAGGACGAAGCTGCCGCGCAGGCGCTTGCCGGCAACAAGCCCCTCAATCGCGATCCTGACGTGCTCGACACCTGGTTCTCCTCGGCGCTCTGGCCGTTCGGCACGCTCGGCTGGCCCGATCGGACGGAACAGCTCGGCAAACATTATCCGAATGATGTCCTGATCTCCGGCTTCGACATCCTGTTCTTCTGGGATGCGCGGATGGCGATGCAGGGGCTGCACTTCATGAAGGAAGTGCCGTGGAAGACGCTCTATCTCCACGGCCTGGTGCGCGCTGCCGACGGCTCGAAAATGTCGAAGTCGAAGGGCAACACAGTCGATCCGCTGGGCCTGATCGATAAATATGGCGCGGACGCGCTGCGCTTCACGCTGACCGCGATGGAAAGCCAGGGCCGCGACATCAAGCTCGATGAGAAGCGGGTCGAGGGCTATCGCAATTTCGCGACCAAGCTGTGGAATGCAGCGCGCTTTGCTCAGGCCAACGGCATCGGCGCCAGCGCTGCAATCGAGCCGCCCGCCGCGGCACTGCCGGTGAACCGCTGGATCGTCGCGGAAACGATCAAGACCGTCCAGGCGCTGGATCTCGCGCTGGCCGATCTGCGCTTCGACGAGTCAGCCAACCTGATCTATCATTTTGTCTGGGACCGGTTTTGCGACTGGTATCTGGAGCTGATCAAGGGCCAGATCGATGGCGAAACCAAAGCCGTCGCGGGCTGGGTGCTCGATCAGATCCTCGTGATGCTGCACCCGTTCATGCCGTTCGTCACCGAGGAACTATGGCATGCGCTCGGCGAGCGGCCTTATGATCTTATTCACGCCAAATGGCCGATCGCCGATGCCCGCGCGATCGATCCGGAAGCACAGCAGGAGATCGCCTGGCTGATCGACGCGATCGTCGGCATTCGCGCAGCCCGCGCCGAGCTCAATGTTTCCCCTGCCCAGCTTGCGCCGATCGCCATCGAACATGCCTCACCCCTGGCGGCACGCGCAATCGCCCAGAGCGAACCGGCGTTGAAACGGTTGGCTCGGATCAGTGAGATCGGGCAAGTCAAGCTCAGCGGAGCCAATGTGCCGGTCATTGTTGGTCAGGACACGATCAATCTCGGCCTCGAAGGCGTGATCGATCTCGATGCGGAGCGCGCCCGGCTTATCAAATCAGCCGAAGCGGCCGAGAAGGAGCGCGACAGCCTCGCGGGTCGTCTCGCCAATGCCAATTTCGTCGAAAAGGCCAAGCCCGAGGCGGTCGACAAAGCGCGCGCCGATCATGCGGAAAAATCCGCCGAAGCCGAACGGCTACGTGCTGCGCTCGCCCGGCTGGGGTGAAGATCGGGCGGCGCACCACGTGGGCGCGCCGCCGCGATATCAAAGTTTTCCGGTCAGTTCGGGGACGACCTTGAAGAGATCGCCGACGAGGCCGATGTCGGCGACCTGAAAGATGGGGGCATCCTCATCCTTGTTGATGGCAATGATGGTCTTCGAGTCCTTCATGCCCGCAAGGTGCTGGATCGCGCCCGAGATGC
>CBFRWL010000353.1:0-2303 GCA_965727025.1 uncultured Sphingomonas sp. | reverse complement strand
AGCTTCCGGGATGCCGCGGTTGCTCGAATCGCAGCGGAAACGGAAGTGCGCAAAAGCCAGGAGAGCCAACAGATCATCGTCGATGCGCTTGCCGCAGGGCTGCAGCAGCTTGCGTCAGGAAATCTTTCGTGCCGGATCAACGCGGCCTTCCCACCGGAATATGAACAGCTTCGGGACAATTTCAACGCCACCAGCGATGCGCTCGCATCGGCGATAGGCTCGGTTGCCGAAGCTGCCGAAGCGATCCGCACCGGCTCCACGGAAATCTCGACAGCGTCGGATGATCTGTCGCGCAGGACCGAACAGCAAGCGGCCTCGCTCGAGGAGACGGCGGCAGCGATGGACCAGGTGACCTCTTCGGTCCGCGATACCGCCAAGAGCGCCGGCGATGTCAGCCAGGCGGTGGCGCAGGCGCAGGCAGATGCACAAGAGGGCGGCCGGGTCGCCCGCGAAGCCGTCGAAGCGATGGGCGGCATCGAGAAATCGGCCCAGCAGATCGCCCAGATCATCTCGGTGATCGACGGCATCGCCTTCCAGACCAACCTGCTCGCGCTCAATGCGGGCGTCGAGGCGGCTCGCGCCGGGGATGCCGGCAAGGGCTTTGCGGTGGTCGCCAGCGAGGTACGTGCCCTCGCCCAGCGTTCGGCCGATGCCGCCAAGGACATCAAGGAGCTGATCAACGTCTCGACCCAGCAGGTCGATACGGGCGTGAAGCTGGTCAGCCGCACCGGCGATGCGCTCGACCGGATCACGACAAAGGTCGCGGACACCGCCGGGATGATCCAGCAGATCGCGCATGGCGCGCAGGAGCAGGCCGGCGCGATCAGCCAGGTCAACACCGTCGTCAACGACATGGACAAGATGACCCAGCAGAACGCAGCCATGGTCGAGCAATCCACCGCGGCCGCGCGCAGCCTTGCCGACGAAGCCAACCGCCTCGCCACCCTCGTCGATCAGTTCAACCTCGGCGAACAAACTTCGGGGCGCACCGTTTCACGGCGCAACAGCCAGCCACCGGCCCGCCCGGTCCACGCGCCAGCGCCCCGCGCACTCGGAAATCTCGCGCTTGCGCAACAGCCTGACGAGGACTGGGCCGAGTTCTGATCTGACGTCCCGCTGCGTCGGGACCAGAAATTGACCGGGTCGCGCTAACCTAAGACGAGCAGGAGATGGGTCGTGCAGATTAATCTTCCAGCCACGTTGGATCGTTCGGCAGTCGAAGCTTTGGCGGGGGAGCTTCGCACTGCGATCCAATCAGGCGAAGAGATCCTCGTCGATGCGGCGAATGTCGATCGCATCGGCCAGGCCGGGCTTCAGCTCCTGCTCAGCGCGTATAAAAGCGCCCAATCGGCTGGGATAGTGTTCGGGATCATTAAGCCGAGCGTGGCGATCAGCGACGCTGCGGCCCTCACCGGCCTTTCCAGCCACCTCTTCCCTGCACCGGCGGCCATCTGAGCGGCGGAGACACATCGTGCAGTTCGACGAAATCCAGCAGATTTTCTTCCTTGAGTGCGAGGAAGGTCTTGCCGCTGCCGAAGGGGGCCTCATCGCCTTCCAAAACGGGCAACAGGACGGTGAGACGATCAACACCATCTTCCGCGCGGTTCATTCGATCAAGGGCGGTGCAGGCGCCTTTGGCTTCAATGCCTTGCAGGCCTTCACGCATAAATATGAGACGGTGCTGGATCTTGCCCGTGAAGGGACCTTGCCGCTCACGCCCTCGCTGATTTCGGTGCTCCTGCGCGCGTTCGACATGCTGTCCGATCATATTGCCGCAATCCGCGGCGAGGCGGACACACCAGATGATGGTGCGGTGCTGACCCTGCTCGAATCCACGGCGAAGGGCGAGGTTCCGATAGCCGGGAGCGCCAGCGACGCTTCGGCCTCCGAGCCTGAGCAAAGCACGGTCCCCGGGCTCGATTTCAGCTTCGACGATCTGATGAGCACGCTCAACGAGGCCGAAGCCACGCCGGTAGCCGACGAATCGGGCACATGGACGCTCAAGGTGCGGCCCGGAAAAGGCGCTCTCGCAAATGGCGGCGAACCGATGCTGCTGATCCGCGAGCTGATGGAGCTTGGTGCCCAATTCGTGGAAACCGATGTCTCCGCGGTTCCGACGCTGGACAGTTTCGACGTGGACGGAGCCTATCTCGCCTGGACCTTTGCGGTGCCTTTGCGCGTCAACGAAAGCGATGTGCGCGATATTTTCGATTTTGTGCTGGATAGCTGCGACCTTGACATCGTTCGGCCCGAGCAGCCGAGTGAAGCTGCGGCTTCTATCGAACCCGTGGAGACCCCGCGCC
>CBFRWL010000352.1:0-2311 GCA_965727025.1 uncultured Sphingomonas sp. | reverse complement strand
GTCAGCGGAGACCAAGCGTGGCCACACTTTCCAGCCAACCCGACACTTTGGCCTACCTCGGAACGTTGGAGGTTGGAGATCGAATCCACAGGGGAGTGCTATCGTCCGAGCAGGTCACGACTGAAATGCTGGCCCGCGTCGATCGGTTCGACAGCCAGCTCAACAGTTTTGTCGCAGTGCTTGCCGAGGACGCGCTTCAACAAGCTCGTTCGGCCGATCGTGAGATTGCCATGGGACTGTGGCGAGGCCCGCTGCATGGCGTACCCGTTGCGGTTAAGGATCTGCTCGACATGGAGGGTCTGCCGACAGCAGCTGGATCGGAGATACTGCGAAACAATGTTGCCGGCTCAGACTCTACGGTGGTGCGCAAACTCCGCGGCGCGGGTGCCGTTATCCTCGGCAAGCTCCGCACTACCGAAGCCGCACTGCTCGAGCATCATCCGTCACTGCCGCAGCCCCGCAATCCCTGGAGCGCAGAGTACTGGACCGGAGTATCCTCAAGTGGGTCCGGCGTGGCGACTGCAGCAGGCCTCTGCTACGGCGCCATAGGCACAGACACCGGCGGATCGATCAGAGCGCCAGCCTCGGCCAACGGGGTAACAGGGCTGAAGCCCACATGGGGTCGAGTGAGCCGTCATGGCCTCTTCCCGCTTGCGCCGAGCCTTGATCATATCGGTCCGATGGCACGGAGCGCCCAGGACGTTGCGGCTATGCTGCAGGTAATCGCCGGGCCTGATCGGCAGGATCCCACGACGCTTCTGGCGTCTCGAGAGGACTATCTTGGGCGAATCACGCAGCCGATTGATGGCGCAGTGATCGGTATCGACCATGCGTTCGCCACAGAGGGTTTACCCGCGGAGATCGTCCGGACCGTGCACGAATTCTGCGAAGTGATGATCGATCTGGGCGCGCAGATCAGGCCGGTTACGATGCCGTGGGACGATGCGATCAACGATGCCGGATTGACGATCCTGCTAGCGGAACTCGCCCATTCCCATGCCGACCTGTTTCCAGCCCATGCATCCCACTATGGCCCATACGCTCGAGCATCGATTGAAGCCGGGCGGAACATCGACATCGCCGCTTATATCGCGGCGACACAATGTCGGGCAGCCTTTGCAGGAGAAATGGGCAGGCTGTTTCAGGGTGTAGACCTCATGATAATGCCCGGCCTTGGCGCTCCAGTACCTTCGTTGGTGGAACTGCAAGCCCTTGCCTCCGATGTCGATACGATAAGGCGGACACTGTTCCGGTTCACGTCACCGTTCAATCTGGCTGGCGTGCCGACCCTAAGCTTTCCGGGAGGATTTTCCGAAAACGGATTACCGCTCGGTTTGCAGCTTGTGGCTGGAAAATGGAAAGAGGGTCTGCTTTGCCGCGCTGGCTACGCTTATCAGCAGGTGACTGACCATCACGTCCGCCGACCCGCACTCGGGTAAGATGCATTCTGCCAAGAAAGAGCCAAGGTACACCACTCGGCGCAGCTGTCGAAGGAGGTGACATAAAGGGTCAACGTGACTAAGCATGGCAACAATGCCTGATCTTTCTGCCATTATGCTTTCCCCCGTCGACGAACCTGAGCGCTCACGTCGCGCAGGACGCCCGCGTCGTGAGGAATCCAGTCAACTGAGTGACCGGGTGCTGGCCTGCGCTTTTCGTTCCTTCTGCGAAAACGGTTTCGCCCAGACGACGATCGAAGGAGTCGCGGCGGACTGTGGCACCACGCGCCGCAGCGTGATCCATCGGTTCCCTGACAAAGACGCGCTCCTGATCGCCGTTGCTGAACGCGAGATTCGCGCGGCGATAAAGGAATTGCACGCAACTCTTCGGTACGCCGATCCGGAACCCATGGAGGCGCTGCGCGACGGCTGCCGTCACTTGCTCAGCGTGGCCATAAACAGAGCCCCAGCCTTCTATCGCATGGCGATCAATGAGACGCAGCGAATCAAAGACCTCTCCAAGATAATGGTTTGGTCATCTGACGAGTACGAGCGCGCCTTCGTTCGCCTGATTCTTGCCGCGCAAAACGCCGGAACATTCCAGCGCCATAGCGCCTCCACGCTCGCGACGGCGGTGATTGGGACGTTCATGTCCAATCCGCTCAACCGCCTGCTAATGGGCGATCCGCTCATGCATGACGAACTCCACCTCGACATCTACTTCAGCCAGGCGTGGTCGGTATTTCTGGCAGCGGCTTGAATGAAACTGGTGCGCAGCCAATGAGGATGAGCCCCTAGCCCGCTGGGATCGGCGCCAGGATATAATCACCTCATTTCAGCTGCTTGAAACAAGATGCTGGATGCCCCGTGAG
>CBFRWL010000351.1:0-2315 GCA_965727025.1 uncultured Sphingomonas sp. | reverse complement strand
CTGGCCAGCGCTCTCGACGCCGACAAACTGCTCGCCGATGCGCGGCAGATTTCCGGTCTGACCGATTTCGGGGACGAGAGGTTCATCGTTGCGCTGCGCCGAATGACCGAATGCTACATCCAGGATGTGCAAGTCGACCAGGAAGGTCTTCGCCTCGTACGCGACACCATCGTGCGGCAACTGGTCAACCGGGCGCGCTTCGCAGCTGATCTCAAGGCCCACCCAGAAATTCGCGAGGAGGACGTCAGTGATCCGATCGTGATCCTCGGCATGCCCCGGTCCGGCACGACCAAGACGCATCGCATGCTCGGCGCCGATCCCAACCTGCTCAAGACCTTCATGTGGCAGCTGGTCAATCCCGCGCCATTCCCCGGCTGGAATGGTCAGGGGCGTGACCCTCGAATTGCCGCCGCTCGCGCAGACGATCCGCTGATCGAGGCCAGTGACAGCAATCCCGAGCTGCGCGCCGGCCACCATTATGGCGAGGAAGAAGTGCAGTCCGATCTGTGGCTGCTCGGCCTGACTTTCAACGACAATTTTTGGAGCAGTTGGCGCCCACCATCACCGTCTTATTACCACTACCTGATTGATCGGACTTACCCTTCGGACCGTGACAATCACGAATATGCGGCCGATCTCTACCGGTACCTCCAGTGGCAGCAGGGCGGACGAAAAGGCCGGCGCTGGCTGTTCAAGAACGAGTCGCTGCTCAATTCCGTGCACGACTTCCTGGTATCGCACCCCAAGGCCACGTTCATCCATATCCACCGCGATCCGCACGTTTCGATCCCTTCGCTGCTCAAGCTGGGCACGGAATTCTCGCGACCATATTTCGCCGAGATCGAGGCACGGGATATCGCCTTCACCGTGGTAGACCGGTTCTCGCGCTATGCGCACCGCTACATGGCGATCCGGGATGAGTACCGGCTGGGCGACCGAATCATGGACGTGCAGTACGAACAGATCCGGAGCAATCCGATGCCTGCGTTCCGCGAGCTTTATGAGCGAGCGGGACACGTACTGACCCCTGAGTCCGAACAGCAGATGATCGGGTGGGAGACTGCCAATGAGCAGGGCAAGCACGGCGCGCACAAATATTCGCTCGCCGACTTCGGCCTGACCGACCGCGTAATCGACCAGTACTTCGGCGAATATATTCGTCGTTTCATTCGCCAGAGTTAACCAGACGACCAACTATCGGCGGCAGTCATCACGCTACCGGATAGCCAACCGACGCCGCCACTCCCGCGTGATCAGAAGGGAACGACATGGTTGAAGACCGGACAAACGGGCAGGCGCAGTGGAGCGCCTTCATCGATACGCTCGCTGCGGGAGGTGCCGAGGTCTATCGCGTCTCGACTCCTGGCCGATCGGTCGAAGAGCAGAGCCAGGTCACCCAGGCGCTGACCTGGGCGCTGATCGCGGAGCTGCAGTCGCTCGCCAGTATCGACCGTGACCATCCGCGCTGGTTGACTCTGCTCAACCACGAGATGCGCCGCTTCAATTCCAACGCCGACAATACCTACGAAATCGCCTATATTCGTGGCAGCGGCACCTATCGCATCTTTGGCAAGCGCGGGACGACCAAGCTGATGTATCTGCAGGTCGGCGCTGGCACGCTCGGCGTGGGCGATCTTACGCGTCACAAGATGCTTGGAGACCTCAACGTCGACGATTGCGAAATCGCTGATGACGGCACTTTCGAGGTCATCCTCAGCCCCCAACGCCCAGCCGGATACACGGGTGCATGGATGCAGCTCGATCCAACGCGCGACGATTCATTTGTTTGGGTGCGGCAGGTCTCTTACGACTGGCTGAACGAGATTGATGGCCAGCTGTCGATCATGCGCCTCGACCAGCCGATCGCCAAGCAGGAGCTCACCGCCCAGGAATTGGCGGAGAACCTTGTATTCACCGCCGAGTCGGTCCGTGATGACGTGCTCGCAATGCTTCGGGTGATGAACGAGCAGATCGAAGGCGTCGAGGTCAACACATTCGCCGACGTCTCGGGGAGCTTCGGCAGCGCCGGCATTTCAGGTCAGGCCTATACACATGGCGTGATCAAGGTCACCGACGACGAGGCCTGGATTGCTGAATGCGCGATTCCCGATGGATGCACCTACTGGAGTGTCCAATTGATGGACTATGCCTATAGCGCGCTGAACGGGATGTATGCGCAGACCAGTATCAACGGCCATACGGCAATTGCCGATCCTGACGGGCTCGTTCGGATCGTGGTGAGCGCAAGGGATACCGGAGCGGCCAACTGGCTCGATACCCTGGGGCTTGAACGCGTCCAGATCCGCTTCCGCTGG
>CBFRWL010000350.1:0-2317 GCA_965727025.1 uncultured Sphingomonas sp. | reverse complement strand
CTTGGTGCGGTCGCCATCTTCAGCGGGAAAGGTTCGCCGCGACATCGAGCAGAAGGCTGCGAGCACGCGCCTCGACTTTGGGTTCAAAGCGCGCGCTCGGCATGGCAACGCCGATCGAGCCCGCCACCTTGCTGTCGGTCACGACCGCGACGCCGAGGCCACAGATTCCCGGGGTATATTCCTCGCGCGTGAGCCCAACCTTGCTCGCGCGGATGGTTTCGAGTTCGGCGACGAGCTTCGCAGGCTCGGTGATCGTCCTCGGCGTGAAAGGCTGCAGTTCGACCTCGGCAAGATAGCGATCAAGCATCGCCCTATCCATCTCCGCGAGCATAGCCTTGCCGGCTGCAATACAGTAGAGCGGCGCCGTGGCGCCGAGCTCGATCGAGTATCGCAGCGGTTGCTCGGCGATCTCGTTGACCACCGCCTTGATCTGCCAGCCATCGCGGACGAAAAAGGTGGCGGTCTCATTGAGCTTGGTGCGCAACGCCCGCACAAGCGGACGAGCACGGTCAGCCAAGGTCAATTCGGTCTGGGGTAGACGAAGCCGCTCAAGACCCGGTCCCGCCAGATAGCGGCGCCCGTCCCGGAGGAGATATTCCCGCTCGGTCAGTGTCGCGAGCAGATAGGATAGGCTGCTGACCGGAATGTCGAGCGATCCGGCGATATCTTGCGCCACGACACCGGAGGGATGCGCGACGACATATTCAATCACATCAAGCGTGCGCGTCGCCGATTTGACCGCCGTCGTGGTGGTTGATGTGCTGCCGGTCATCGCCTGCCTAAAAGGTCAGGATGCCGTGTCGTTCGGCAAAGCGCCAGCCCTCGCTTGTGTAACGGAAGCGGTCCAGAAAGGAGCCGACCAGCGGGGCGGCCGCGCCGGTGAACATCAGCATCGCCGATTCCGCGGTTGCTTCGTCGTTGCTGATCACGTCGACGACGATGTTCGAGCAGACGTGCCGCGTCGTTCGTGCCGGGCGTGAGAGGAAAGCGGCGAGGATCGCTTCGCGTCCCTCGAT
Source organism: uncultured Sphingomonas sp. (assembly GCA_965727025.1). Taxonomy (GTDB): domain Bacteria; phylum Pseudomonadota; class Alphaproteobacteria; order Sphingomonadales; family Sphingomonadaceae; genus CANJQJ01. The sequence continues at coordinate 1,301 of CBFRWL010000350.1, read as the reverse complement.
CCACATGTCGGGCGCGGAGGGGCGCGCCATTCGCCCGTCGGGCGCGAACAATGCGGCCAAATCTGACCAGCGCGCGGCGTCGTTGAGGTTGGCATAATGCGCGATCAGGCGGGCGCAGTCCCACTCGATCGCGCGGGCCTCGTCGCGGGTCATGCCCGCGTGTCCGCGATGTCGGCGCCCTGCCGGAGCGCGCGCAGCTTCTTCCACGTCACCTGCGGGTCGATCTTGCCGTAGCCGGCGAAGGTGCCGAAGCCGCAGTCGGTGCTGGCGATCACGCGGTCCTTTCCGACGAACGACGTAAAGCGCTCGATCCGTTGCGCGATCAGTTCGGGATGCTCGACATAGTTGGAGCAGGTGTCGATCAACCCGGGGGCAAGGATCTTGTCGTCGGGCAATTTGGCGTCGCGCCAGACGGCCCACTCGTGATCGTGGCGCGGATTGGCGGCCTCGAACAGGATCGTCGCAGGGCGCGCGGCGAGGACGATGTCGATCACCTTCTCAAGCGCGATGTCGTGGTCGTGGGGGCCTTCGTAATTGCCCCAGCAGATGTGCATGCGCATCCGCTCGGCCGGAATGTTCGCGGTGGCGGCGTTGAGCGCCTCGACATTGGCGGCTGCGGTGCGGAGAAACTCTTGCTCGCTCTGGTCCTGATAGCCTGTATGGCGCGACATTGCGAGGTCGGGGCAATCGAGCTGCAGGTCGAAGCCCGCCGCGACGATCGTCTCATATTCCTCGCGCATCGCATCGACGATGTCGGCCAGATAAGCCTCGTGGGTCGGATAATAACGGTTGACCTGGAAGGCTGTGATGAGGCCGGGCGACGCCGCGTTCATGAAGGCGCGGCCGGTATCGTCCGCACGATCGAGCGCGGTCCGAAAGCGGCGGATGTCGTCGTGCAAGGGCTGGAGGTTCTTGAGCCGCACCAGGCCAATACATGAGGCACGGGTGAACTCCTGGCTGCCCATGATCGCCGACAGCTTCTTGGCGAGGCCGGGATGTTCCGCCAGGTCGGCGGCCGGCTTGCGCTCGACATGCCCGCCGAAACCTTCGAGCCGCTCGATCATGTAGGTCGAATAACCGACCTTGCCGAGTTCGCCGTCACTGACGATCGATATGCCGGCCGCCCGCTGCTGCGCCAGCGCTTCGTCGATCGCGGCCTGCACGGTCGCGTCGAACTCGGCCTCGTCATAGGGCCTGCCATTGTCGCGGGCGATGAGCAGCGGAGTTAGCGCGTCGCCGCGCGGAAGGCTGCCGACGTGGGTGGTTTGGATCATTTGCACGCTCCTTCGAATGCCGAGGCA
>CBFRWL010000349.1:0-2335 GCA_965727025.1 uncultured Sphingomonas sp. | reverse complement strand
CATGCTCGTGCCGGTGCCGCTGCATCGCTGGCGGCTGTGGCGGCGCGGCTATAACCAGGCGGCGCTGATTGCGCGGCAGCTCGCAAAGGATACCGGCCTGGCGTTCAGTCCCGACCTGCTCCAGCGCATCAAAGCCACGCCATTGCTGCGCGGTTTGGGACCGGCCGAACGGCGCAAGGCCGTGCGCGGCGCATTTCGCGTCGACCCAGCGCAAAAAGCGAACCTCGATGGCAGGCCGGTCATTCTGATCGATGATGTCTATACGACAGGCGCTACCGTCAACGCCTGCGCAAAAGCCTTGAAGCGTGCCGGAGCAACACAAGTCCGGGTCTGTTGCTGGTCGCGCGTGGTGCACGGCATTGACAATGCCGGGCCGCGATAACAACTGAGTAAGCAGGATGTGAAATGAATGGGCGGCAATGGCCAAGGTTGAAATCTATACGAAGATGTTCTGCCCTTATTGCACGCGGGCAAAATCGCTGCTTTCCGCCAAGGGTGCGGCCTTTGAGGAGCATGACATCAGCCTCGGCGGACCGAAGCGCGCCGAGATGCTCGAGCGCGCCAATGGCGGCTATACCGTACCACAGATCTTCATCAATGACCGGCACGTAGGCGGTTCCGACGAACTCGCCGCGCTCGATCGCGCCGGCAAGCTCGATGCATTGCTGGGAGCCTGATGCGCGCAGCACTTTTTCAATCCCGCACCGGCATCGATCCCGCCGCCAACGCCAAAGCGATTTCATCGGCAATTGCCGATGCTGCGGCGCAGGGGGCGGACATGCTGTTCACCCCCGAAATGAGCAATTTGCTCGATCGGGATCGGGGGCGCGCGGCTCAGCATCTTTGCTCTGAGGCGGACGATCCGACGCTTGCCGCTGCCAGGAAAGCAGCTGCCGAAGCCGGGATCTGGGTGCATCTCGGATCGCTGGCGCTGAAGGGCGAGCGCGCCGACGGCCGGCTGGTCAACCGCGGCTTCGTGATCGACGGCAGCGGCGAGATCCGCGCGCGCTACGACAAGATCCACCTCTTCGACGTCGATCTCCCGACCGGCGAAAGCTGGCGCGAGTCGGCCGCTTATGCCCCGGGCGAGCGGGTCGTGGCAGTCGACACGCCCTGGGGACGGCTGGGCCTGGCGATCTGCTATGATTTGCGATTTCCGGACCTGTTCCGCGCGATGAGCGATGCCGGCGCGTCCATGCTGGCGCTGCCGGCGGCATTCACCGTCCCGACCGGCAAGGCGCATTGGCATGTCCTGGTGCGTGCGCGTGCGATCGAATCGAGTTGCTGGGTGATCGCGGCTGCGCAATCCGGCACCCATGAGGACGGACGCGCCACCTATGGTCACTCGCTCGTGATTGATCCCTGGGGAGACATCGCGCTCGATATGGGCGAGGCGAATGGGCTCGGCTATGCCGAGATCGATGCGGCCAAGACTTCGGACGTGCGCATGCGCGTGCCGTCGCTCAAGCATCGCCGCCCGATCGGCGCGGTTGAGGTGGCATCATGATCGTGTTCGATCTTGGATGCGCCAATGGCCATGTGTTCGAGGCCTGGTTCGGATCGACCCAGGATTATGACGATCAGCGCGCGCGCGGTCTCGTGACCTGCCCGCTTTGCAATTCGGCTGAGGTCGACAAGGCGGTCATGGCGCCGCGGCTGGCCCGCAAGGGCAATCAGCAGTTGCCGGTCCCGGCCCATTCCAACACAGCCATGCCGGTGGCGAACGAGCAGATCATGCCGGAACAGGTAAAGGCGGCGCTTTCCGCGCTCGCCGAGGCTCAGGCCGAGGCGCTCAAAAGCGCGGAATGGGTCGGTCCGCGCTTTGCCGATGAAGCGCGCTCGATGCATTTGGGCGAACTCGAGCATCGTCCGATCTACGGCCAGACGACGCCTGACGAGGCCAAGGGTTTGATCGAAGATGGCATTCCAGTGGCGCCATTGCCCTTCCCGATCCGGCCGCCGGGAACCGATAACTGAGCCGCGAACGGGCGCGCGGCGCCGCACGTCCCGTCGCCGCCCGCATAATTCGCGCCGGAGTTGCGGCGATGGCCGTGGCGCGTCGCAGCCTTGGCTGCGGAGCACTATGACGGCTGCCGTTGCCCAGCTATGGGGCAGGCACGCATGGACGCGCCGATCTCGTGCCCGTGGTCCCGCGTTGAGCATCGCTCAGTCCATCGCACGCGCTTTGCCGCGGCAGCCGAAAACGAACAAAACCACCCTTGCCGCCACTCCCCATGCACGCTATGAGCGCGCTCCTATCGTTGCCGCCGTGCAGCGAAACGCCAGAGCGGGCGTAGCTCAGGGGTAGAGCACAACCTTGCCAAGGTTGGGGTCG
>CBFRWL010000348.1:0-2343 GCA_965727025.1 uncultured Sphingomonas sp. | reverse complement strand
GCGCCTTGATCTTCTCCATCTCGCCCTTGATGCGGGCGACCTCGCTGAGGCCCAGCCTGTGGACCTCCTCCGCCGAGAGGGGCAGCGTCGTATTTTCCTCGATCAGATAGGCGTAGAGCTTGTCCCCGCCCTTCATTCCGCCGAGGCCAACGCTGTCGCGCGCGACCGGCAGATATTCGTTCTTGAGGAAATCACGCATGCGAATGTCGGCCGGAATGATCTTGTCGCGGATCTGCGCGGCATAGGCGGTCTTCAGCCGGGCCTGATCGGCAGCCGCAATCGATGCGGGCAGCAGCTTGATCGGGCCATAGAAGACCGAGCCTTCGACGCCCTGGCCGATCTGAAGCGTGAACTGCTCGATCATGTTGTTGACGACCAGCTTGGGCTGGACGACCCCGCTTTTGATCCCTTCCCGAAAGCGCGCGATCGCGGCATCGAGCAGCTTCACATAATCATCGTTGCGCTTGAGGTTGTTTTCATAATCGGCGACCGTCTTGAACGGCGCAGCGCCCTGGCCGGAGGCGAGGTCGGGATAGAAAACCTGCCAGCCGGCGAAATGATCGAGCGGCCGCACCGCCGTCAGGGCCAGCATATCCCGCCGGAGCGCCTTGAGATTGATCTCCGTTTGCCACTTGAAGACGTCGTAAGCGATCCGGTTGACCGGGCTGAGCTTGGTCTTATCGATCGCGGCAAGCCTGTTGAGGTCGCTTTCGCCGGCCGCGCGCTCAGCCGCGAAATAGGCATCGCTCACATAATCGCCGAGGCGATCGGCATAGCGCAGATCGCCGCGATAGAGCGCATTGACCGGGTTGCGCCGGAGCGAAGCTTCGTCACTCTCTTGGAAGAGCTTGAGAAGCTGGGCATCGGCCGGGGACGCCGCCGGCTGGATCGCCGGGGACGATGACGAGCTTTGTGCATGGAGCGGCATGCCAGCACCTATCACGTAAGCCGCACCCATCAACAACAGCGTCCTGATAGCCATCAACAAACTCCAGCCGGAAACATCGAATCGCTCTATGCTACTGACACTGATGTAACAAGAGCGGTCCAGGCATGGAGCCCGAACCGCTCTCGCTATGCTTTACTTGCCGATTTGGTTCACCAGAAGAAGTCGCGGTGCACCTCCACGACACGGCCGGTGCGGATGTTCACCAACACCACATCATTGCCGTAGCGGACCCAGCGGCGAGGGCCGACCGCCACGGGGAGGCGATAGCGGCCCGGATCGGTAATGACATAGCGCCCGCCATAGTAGACGGGATCGAAGCGATGGCCGATCACGACCGGGCGATAGCGAAAGCCGCGCGGGCCGACATAGGCAGGCTGGCGGTAAGCATCACGATGATCGCGACGATAATCGCGCCAATCCTCGCGATATTCCTTGCGCGCTTCGCGAAGATCATGCCGCGCATCGCGAACGTCGTGGCGGTCGCCCTCGCGAACGGCCTGACGCAGGTCGCGGCGCTCCTCACGGACATCCTGGCGATCATGCCGCAGTTCTGCGGTCTGCGCCGAAGCCGCGACCGGAGAGAGGGTGGCAGCCAACAATCCCAAAATTACAGCCTTACGCATAACTTGCTCCTCAATATTGGCACATGGCGATTTGGTGAAGTTCCATGCTGGGAATCGTTTCGCACGGTTGGACTGAACATCGGCGGAATGCGTCGGTCATCCAATTGAAAGCTTTACGCTTTTTAGAAACGAAAAAGCGCGGAGGTTGCCCCCCGCACCTTCTCTTTGCATATTTCGACTCTACCAGAAGAAGTCGTAGATAATGTCCACGATCCGGCCATCGCGGATATCGATCAGCATCACATCATCGAAGTAGCGGACCCAACGGTACGGTCCGTAAGCGGCCGGCAGCCGATAATAAAATGGATCGGATATCCAATAGTCGCTGGCATAGAACCAGGGATCGAGCCGGTAGCCTACGTACCAGCGATTATAGCTGTAGCCGCGTGGCGCATAATATTGACGCAGGTGAAAGCGAGAACGATTCTGATACCGCCAGCCCTGCCAGTCATAGCGGCGGTCCCGGCGCCAATCGCGGTTCCAGTCATTATCCCGGCGGCCCCAATCGCGATTGTCTACCCAGCGATGATCATTGTCCCGGCGATCATTGTCGTTGCGCCAGTCGCGCCGACGATCCTGCCCGTCACGCCGATTATCCTGCCAGTTGCGTTGCGTGTCGCGCCAGTCCCGGCCATCGTCGCGACGATCGGCGCGCCAGTCGCGGCGCTGCTCGGCCGGGCTGTTGGCAACGCCATTCGCAATGGCACGCCGATCGCGCCAGGTTTCGCGCTGATCCTGCCGCAGGTCGCGGCGGTCAGCGCCCGCGTCGAG
>CBFRWL010000347.1:0-2349 GCA_965727025.1 uncultured Sphingomonas sp. | reverse complement strand
CTAGGTGGGCGATATGAACTGGCTGATGAAGATCTTCACCTGGTGGGAAGGCGCCACGATCGGTACGCTGCTCTACAGCAGGCGCAACGGCGCGAAGGTCGGCCAGGATTCGCTCGGCAATGTTTATTTCGAGTCGAAGAAAGCCGACGCGTTCGGGCGCAAGCGGCGCTGGGTGATCTATAATGGCTCGAACGATGCCAGCCGCGTGCCGCCGGAATGGCACGGCTGGCTGCACAACACGATCGAGCTGCCGCCTAACGAAGCACTGCCGCCACCAAGGCAATGGGAAAAGCCGCCGGTACCCAACCCGACCGGCACGCATGCGGCCTATCGTCCGGCCGGGGCGTTGGAGGCGGGCGGGCATCGCGCGGCGGCGACCGGCGATTATGAGGCATGGAAGCCAAGCTGAGCATGAGATTGCCCTATCGCGAACATTTCGGCGAAGCGCTGATCGGATTGCTGGTCATCCTGCTTGCAGTGGGTTTTGCCTGGTACGCATGGGCGAAAACGGGTCGAGGCACCGCGGCGGACGCAATCAAGGTGATTGCGCTTTTCCCTAATACGACCGGCGTCGAGGTCGGCACCGATGTGCGGCTCGCCGGGCTGAAGGTCGGCACCGTCACCCATCAGGAACTTGATCCGCAGACCTATCAGGTCAAGACGACGCTTGCGCTCGATCCCCACGTCAAGGTGCCGGCGGATAGCAGCGCGGCGATCACCTCCGAGGGGCTGTTGGGCGGCAGCTATGTTGCGCTCAATCCCGGCGGCGATACCAATTCGCTCAAATCGGGCGACGTCATCACCGATACGCAGGGCGCGATGGACATGATGGGGCTGGTTGGCCAGTTCATCAACCGTTCGGGCAGCAGTTCCGGCAGCGCGCCGGGCGACGCCACATCCAATTCCGCCGCTGCCGCACCATGAGACGCCGGATTGCGGCCGCGATCGTGGCGGCTGCGACGATCGGGCTCGGCTCGGCGATCGCCTTTCAGAACGAAAGCTCCACCACACCCGTCGCGGAGGACGAAACATCGTCGCCGCAGGCTGATGCCGGCAACAGCAGCGAAGCTGCGCCGCAGGAGCAAGCTGCCGCAAGGCGCGCGAGCGGCCCGCCGCCCGTGCAGCAGGTCACGCCGATGAAAGACAGGGTCGCCGTCCTAGGCCTGCTCAACAAGCGCAACGGCATCTGGCGCGATCTCAAAATGCATCCGGGGCAAGCGGTGCGGGTCGGCGATGTCATTGTTCGCCTCCGTGCCTGCGAGACGACCGCGCCGTGGGAAGATCAGAAGCTCACCGGAGCGTTCGTCCAAACCGATGTGCTCGGCGCCGACAAGAAATGGCGGCGGATCTTCTCGGGCTGGCTATTCAAGGAATCGCCCTCGCTCAATGTCGTCGAGCATCCGATCTACGATGTCTGGCCCAAGAGTTGCGTGATGCAATATCCTGATACCGGGCCGGATACGGTCTCGGCGGGATCGATCGATGCGAGCCGGTCCAAGGCGCCGAAGTCGGGCGAGGATACGACCCCCGCGCCTGAAGAAACGCCGAGCGCCACGTCCAATAGCGCGACATAGCGGTCCCGATCGATCTCGATCGCCCCCAAGGAGGCGAGGTGATCGGTGATGAACTGGCAGTCGAGCAGCTGGAACCCTCCCACTTTCAAGCGCGCGACCAGATAGGCCAGCGCGACCTTTGAGGCATCGCGGGTGCGGCTGAACATGCTTTCGCCGAAGAAGGCGCCAGCCAGCTTGACGCCGTAGAGCCCGCCGACCAGCGCATCGCCCTGCCAGCATTCGATCGAATGGGCATGGCCGCGTTCGTGAAGCGCAGCATAGGCCCGTTCGATTTCGGGATTGATCCAGGTGTCCGGGCGATCTGGCGTCGGCTCGGCGCAGCCGCGCACGACGTCGCAAAACGCCTGATCAGCGGTGACGCGGAAGCGTTCGGAGCGGATTGTCTTCGCGAGCGAGCGGGAGAGGTGGAAGCCGTCGAGCGGGAGTATGCCCCGCTTCTTCGGCTCGACCCAGAAAATGTCCTTGGCCCGCCGGCTATCGGCCATCGGAAAAACGCCGACGGTATAGGCGCGCAAGAGCAGATCGGGATCGAGTCTCGCCATTCGGCAATGTTAAACGATTTGACGTGGGCGCACGATCCCGCGCCGTTCAAAATTCCATCCAATCATCCGCATTGATCCTGCCACCAGATCACCACGGCTTATTGGGAGGGCGGAATTTACAAATTCTCGGATTTTTCCAGCAGCTCCAGCCATCTTGTTTCGGCGGCTTCGCGCTTGCTGCGCGTGGTGGCGAGGAACTCGGTCAACTCGGCGAAGCGGGCGGGATTGCGCGT
>CBFRWL010000346.1:0-2407 GCA_965727025.1 uncultured Sphingomonas sp. | reverse complement strand
CTCAACTCATCGCCAGCACCAGATTCTTCACCTGCGGGTAGATTTGGTTCTCCCATTTGCTGCCTGAAAACAGGCCGTAATGGCCTACGCCCGGCTGCAGGTGATGACGCCTCATGTGCGGCCGCAAGTTCGTGCAGAGATCATGCGCGGCGGCAGTCTGCCCGACCGAGCAGATATCGTCTCGTTCACCTTCCACAGTTAGTAGTGCGGTATTGCGAATCTTTGAAGGATCGACCTTGCGCCCATGGTGTTCCAGCTCGCCTTTGGCCAGCAAGGCGCGCTGGAAAACACGGTCGATCGTTTCCAGATAGAATTCGGCGGTAAGGTCCAAAACCGCAAAATATTCATCGTAGAAGGTTTTGATTGCGGCCGCCTCGTCAGCCTGCCCGTCCGCGAGAAATTGATAGAGTGCGCGGTGCTGGCTGCTATGCCGCTCAAGGTTCATCGCCATGAAGGCTGTGAGCTGAAGAAATCCGGGATAGACACGGCGGCCGCGGCCCGCATAGCGCATCGGAACGTGCGAGATGAGGTGACGTTCGAACCAATCATGGGATTTGCTTGTCGCAAGTTCGTTCACCGTCGTTGGGGCGATGCGCGTATCCACGGGGCCGCCCATCAATGTCATCGTGCGCGGTTGGGCGGCGTTGTCCGCTTCGGCCATGATTGCAACAGCCGCCAAAGCCGGCACGCAAGGCTGGCACACCGCCAGCATGTGCGGGCGCGGGCCGATCTCTTCGAGGAAGCGGATGATGTAATCGGTATAGTCCTCGATCCCGAAGCGGCCGGCACTCAGCGGAACGTCGCGGGCATTGGCCCAGTCCGTGATGTAAACGTCGTGATCACGCAGCAGGGTAGCAACTGTGTTGCGCAGAAGTGTAGCAAAATGGCCGGAGAGCGGGGCTACCACCAGCATTTTCGGCTGCGGGGTTTCCACATCGTCCTTTGCGAAATGGAGCAGGTCTCCGAATGGCAGCCTCAGCACCGCCTCTTCACGAACCGAGACGGTCTGATTGCCGACAGTGACCTCCTTGATGCCGAATGGCGGACGCTCATGGGTAATGCGGGCGTTGCCCGTCACTTCCAGCAACGCGAAGACGCGCCGGCTCAGCGCATCATGCCCGACCGGCCAGCCATGGTCTCGCATGCCGAGCGCGAGGCGCGCAGCCGTGCGATAAGGCATCATCGCATCGGTCCAGGCCTGAAACATCGTATACAGCATGCTACGTCGATCCCCCGATCGTCACGCGGTTGCGGCTTCCCCTCGCTCCCAATTTATGCATGTATGTTGCACTGCGTCATGATCTAAATGCAAGTGGCGTGAAAATCCGTCGCTGATTGGGACAGATTGGGGGGTGACATGGCTGAAGCGGAGCTGACGATTTCGAGCAAAACCTATTCGGCCTGGTCGCTGCGCGGCTGGTTGTTATGCAAGTTGGCCGGCCTGGACGTCGAGGAAAGGCCCGTTTCGTTCGATGACCCGGCGAATCGCGCGGAGCTGCTGCTGCTTTCGCCTTCGGTTCTCGTGCCAAGGCTGACGCACCAAGGTATCAGCGTCTGGGATACGCTGGCGATTGCAGAATATTTGAACGAGGTCTGCCCGGAAGCCGGGATGTACCCTGCGGATCGCAATGCGCGGGCGCATTGTCGTGCGATTTCGGGCGAAATCCACTCCGGCTTCTCCAACCTTCGATCCGCTTTGCCCATGAACCTTAAGGCGCATCACGAGAATTTTCGTATCTTCACCGGCGCCAAACCCGACATCGAGCGTATCGAGACGATCTGGTCCGAATGCCTTCGAGACTATGGCGGGCCCTTTCTGTTCGGCGCCAAGCCTACCGTCGCCGATGCCATGTTTGCACCGGTTACCCGTCGTTTTCTCAGCTACAACGTCGCACTTGATCCCATCAACGCGGCCTATTGCCAAACCGTCAGCGATTGGCCGCCCATGATCGAATGGACCAAGGCAGCGCTCGAGGAGCCCGAGGAACTGGAGGAGCTCGATATCGAATTCTGAGGATTAAGAACGATAGCGGGAGAGTGCCCGAGGCGGTTGATGGATAGTTTGCAACGGGAGTTGAGCCATGGATACCGTATCGGAAAAAACTGCCTTTTCGCATGTGAAGCCGGACGAAACGCCCTACACCAGTAATGGTCTGCGTGAATTCTTCCTCTATCGGGACCTTGGCGTGGCGGAAGCGACCAACGGCAAGGTCATTGCGCATCTCGTCAAGGCGAATCTTCCGCCGGCCGATGGCACCGGCTGGCACCATCATGTCGCGGATTTCCAGATCGTCATCATGATGAAGGGTTGGGCCAAGTTTATGTACGAAGATAGGGTGACGCTCGTATCGGCGGGTGATTGCGTTCATCAGCGACCCGGCATGACCCACTATCTGTTCGATTACTC
>CBFRWL010000345.1:0-2443 GCA_965727025.1 uncultured Sphingomonas sp. | reverse complement strand
GGGAGCTGCGCGCGATCGCCGACGTGGTCGAAAAATACAACGCGCCAATGGTCAAGGTTACCGGTGGGCAGCGGCTCGACATTTTCGGCATCAAGAAGGAAGACCTGCCCGCCGTCTGGGCCGATCTCAACGCCGCCGGCATGGTTTCAGGCCATGCCTATGGCAAGGCGCTGCGCACGGTGAAGACCTGTGTCGGCTCCGAATGGTGTCGCTTCGGCACCCAGGATTCGACTGGCCTCGGCGTCAAGCTCGAGCGGATGAGCTGGGGCTCGTGGATGCCACACAAATTCAAGATCGCGGTCTCGGGATGCCCGCGCAATTGCGCCGAAGCGACCATCAAGGATTTCGGCGTCGTCTGCGTGGATTCAGGGTATGAGCTGCATGTCGGGGGCAATGGCGGCATCAAGGTTCGCGCCACCGATCTGCTCTGCAAGGTGGCCACCGAACGCGAGGCACTCGATTATTGCGCGGCCTTCATCCAGCTTTATCGCGAGGAGGCTCACTATCTCGAGCGCACGGCGCCGTGGATCGAGCGGGTCGGCGTGGACTATCTGAAGAAGCGCATCGTCGAGGACGATATCGGCCGCGAGGCGCTTCGTGCCCGGTTTCTCTATTCGCAAAGCTTCAGCCAGGACGATCCTTGGGCGGAACGGGCGGCAGGCGCCGATCGCGAGCAGCACCGCCACATGGCGCAATTTTTTCCGATGGCAGCGGAGTGACGAAGATGATCGGCGATTGGCTCGATATTGGCTGGCTCAACGAGATTCCGGTTCGCGGCGCGCGCACCGTGCCGGTCGAAGGCGGCGAGGAGATCGCGGTGTTTCGCACGAGCGACAACCATGTCTTCGCGCTTCTGAACAAATGCCCGCATAAGCAGGGTCCGCTCAGCCAGGGCATCGTTCACGGTCACAGCGTCGCTTGCCCCTTGCACAACTGGACCATCGCGTTGGCAACGGGCGAGGCACAGGGCGAGGACAAGGGCTGCACGCCGACCATTCCTGTGAAGATCGACGGCGGCCGTGTGCTGATCTGCCGATCCTCCACGCTGAAAGTGGCGGCGTGAAGCGCGCCGCGCGGCTCGGGCAATGACATCGGCGGTTCGCACCACCTGCGCCTATTGCGGCGTCGGCTGCGGGATCAGCGCAACCCGCACGGGAGACCGTACGGTCAGAATTGAGGGCGATCCCGAGCATCCTGCCAACCATGGGAGGCTTTGCTCCAAGGGCACGCATTTGGGCGAGACGGTCGGTCTCGAAGGGCGTCTCCTCCACCCGATGATCGGCAAGCGCCGCGCAAGCTGGGACAAGGCGCTCGATCTTGTCGCAAGGCGCTTCCAGGATACGATCGCCCGCTACGGTCCGCACAGCGTCGCCTTCTACGTGTCCGGCCAGCTTCTTACCGAAGATTATTATGTCGCCAACAAGCTGATGAAGGGCTTCATCGGCTCTGCCAATATCGACACCAACTCCCGCCTTTGCATGTCCAGCGCGGTTGCAGGCCACGTCCGTGCTTTCGGCGAAGATGTCGTGCCGGCGACATATGATGATCTCGATGAGGCCGATCTGTTTGTCCTGATCGGTTCGAACGCGGCATGGTGCCATCCGATCGTCCACCAGCGCATCCAGGCCGCGCGCGAAACGCGCGGTGCAAAACTGGTCGTCATTGATCCGCGTCGCACCGAAACCTGCGAGGATGCCGATCTCCATCTCGCCATCCGGCCTGGCAGTGACGTTGCGCTGATGAACGGCCTGCTCGCGCATTGCTGGCGCGAGGGGTTGCTGGACGATAATTTCTTGAGCAAGAGCGTCACGGTCCCCGATGGCTTCTGGGAAGCGATCGCAGACAATAGCGATCTTTGGTCAACCGCGAAAAGCTGCGACATTGCGCCGGCCGACCTCAAGCAGTTCTACGACCTGTTCGCTACCCATCCGCGCACGGTCACCCTGTTCAGCCAGGGGATCAACCAATCGCTGGCCGGCACCGATCAGGTCAATGCGATCGTCAATCTCCACCTCGCCACCGGCCGCATCGGCAAACCGGGCGCGGCCCCCTTCTCGATCACCGGCCAACCCAATGCGATGGGCGGCCGTGAAGTGGGCGGCCTTGCTTCCTCGCTCGCCGCGCACATGGATTTTGCGCCGGCGCATGTCGAAAGTGTCGCTCGCTTCTGGGGCACGCAGAACGTCGCCGCCAAGCCTGGCCTGAAAGCCGTCGACATGTTCCGCGCGGTCCGCGACGGCCGCATCAAGGCGCTTTGGATCATGGCGACCAATCCCGCCGTCAGCATGCCCGATGCGGGAATGGTGCGCGATGCGCTGGCGACATGCCCGTTCGTGGTGGTTTCCGATGTCATGGAGGATACCGACACGGCGCGGTTCGCGCATGTCCGCCTCCCCGCCGCGGCCTGGGGCGAGAAGGACGGCACCGTCACCAATTCGGAGCG
>CBFRWL010000344.1:0-2451 GCA_965727025.1 uncultured Sphingomonas sp. | reverse complement strand
TCAGAAGTGGAACATCACGCCGGCCATCGGCCGGATGCTGTGGAACTGGAAGGTATCGACCTGAAGGCGCAGGCGCGGCCCCGCGCTGTCGGTGATGCCGCCGAGCCCGATATCCTTCGGCCCGACCTCGACGCCGAGACCGTAGATCCAGTCCTTCCGGTCGGGAAAGCCATGATCGCCGTTCACCCACATATAGCCGGCCGAGCCATAGATCAGCCCGCTGGTGCCCGCGCGAAGGCCGGCGCGCCCGCGCACGCCATATTCCCAATCGATGTCCTTGAAGCCCTTCGAGACGGTGCCTTCGGCGCCGACGAAGAACGCGCCGAGCGGAACATTGACGCCGGCGACGCCTTCCACCAACTCGCCGTCCATATTGTCGCGCCCGCCATTGACGCCGAATTTCGAGCGGCCACTATAATTATCGTAACCGCCAAGGACGCCGACATAGGGCTCGATCCCGAAGGCCTTGCTGCCGTCGGGCGTGGTGGCCGGGGGATTGTCCTGCGCGAAGGCGGGAGCGGAAAGGGCGAGCGCCAACGCGGCGGTCGCAAAACAGATCTTCATAAACACAACTCCTCATTCCCCATCCGCACTGCGCCGCAGCGGAAACGCGGATGGAGCGCCCCTAACGGAGCGCGTCCGGCAAGGTTTCTCAACTCGTCGATGGAAAATATGGTGTTGCAAATCAATCACATGAATTCGGACGAATGGCCGCTCGGGCGGGGCAGGATGATGCAACCGATTGGCCGCCTCGGCTTTCGCGTGCGCACCAAAGGCGGCCGGTTGAGACATAAAAGGGTTGGCGCACCCCTGGCCGATTGATCCCGGCGCTGGCATCATGCAGCGCTGGAAGAGAGGATCAGCCATGCCCAATACCGTCCGCCTGCACCGCGTGATCGCGGCCAAGCCCGAGAAGCTCTATCGCGCCTTCGTCGAAGCCGATGCCATCGCCAGCTGGCTTCCGCCGTTCGGCTTTCTCTGCACCGTCCATGAGCTCGACGCGAAGGTCGGCGGCCGGCACCGCATGTCGTTCCGCAACTTCACGACCGGCGGCAGCCACAGCTTCGGCGGCGAATATCTGGAGCTCGTGCCGGGCGAGCGGCTGGTCTACACCGATCGCTTCGACGATCCCAACCTGCCCGGCGAGATGACGATCACCGTGCGCCTCAAGGCGGTATCGTGCGGCACCGAGCTGAGCATCGAGCAGGCCGGGATCCCCGAGATGATCCCGCTCGAAGCCTGCTATCTCGGCTGGCAGGAATCGTTGCGCAAGCTGGCGAAGCTCGTCGAGCCCGAGATCAATCAATAGGGGGCGCCCTCCGGGGACGGAGCGCGCAAGCAAGGGCTCAGGCCGCGAATTCGTTAACCATGTTGACGCGGCATGTGCACTATGAAACATTTTGCCGGTCATCGGGCTCAAGTCCGGGGCTGGGTCGCGCTGTAACCGAGTTGCGTTTGTGGTTTGGGTGGCGTTCCTGTTGATGTTCGGTCAGTGGCATTGGCCGCCTGGCTTCGCGCAGCTCCATTGCAAATCGCTCCCTGCCGGGAGCTTTGATGATGGAGGCGTATCATGTCCGTTCAGGCAATCGTCACGCTCAACACGCTGAGGTGCATCAAGGAAAGCGATCGGGGCGGCAGCAGCCATTCCGAGCCCTATTTATGGCCGTTCCTCGCGGCAGTCAGCAGCAACAGCTACGAAACCACGCCGACCGCGGCGATCCTCGCCGAATGCCGCCGGATCCGGAAGCAGGAGATGAAGGCGGGGCAGAGCGTGTCGCTCGATTTCCCCGGCAACCGGCTGACCGCCACCTATCAGGACGGGCAGACCGGGCAGGCGCTGATCCTGATCGTGGCGCTGCTCGAGGCCGACGACACCCCCGAGCATGCGATCCAGGCGGGCTATCAGGCCTATCTGGACGAGCTCAAGCTCCGCGTCGGCCAGAATCTGTTGACGCTCAAGGAGGCGGTCGACACCCATGACGATGCGCTGCTCCAGCAGACCATCGATACGATCAAGAAACAGGTGAGCGACAAGGTGTTCGCCACGATCAAGGATAATCTGAGCACGTGGGAGAAGGCCCAGGTCGCGCTCGGCTTCCTCAACAATGACGATTATGTCGGCGCCGGCTTCAACTATTTCGGCAGCCTGACGCCCACCGGCTTCACGCTCGATTTCCAGGGCGATGCCGGCGATCCGCGCATCAACATCTTCAGCCACCCGCCGCAGATCACCCATTTCCAGGCGCATTTCCAGGTGGATGGCGCGCTGAGCGTGGAGACGATCACGGTCGATCCCTGCCAGTGGCGGATCGATGGCGTCCACGCCGCGCAGGAGAAGATCAAGGCGCTGCAGAATATGGTGATGTCGCTGCAGCAGCAGCTCGGCCATGCGACGCCGCAGCAGAAGCCGGGCATCATCGCCGCGATCAAGCAGATCAACGAGGTTCAGAT
>CBFRWL010000343.1:0-2459 GCA_965727025.1 uncultured Sphingomonas sp. | reverse complement strand
GACGGCATACAGCGGACGCTATTTCAGTGGCTCGTTTATCCTGAGTTGGACAGGGCAGGCTTGCTCAAGATTGCGCCAGAGCTATCAGACTTCGACGTTTCGGTCCTCGATGAGGTTATACAAGATGGGCGCTATGCACCTTATGTAGACCGCCAAAGCCGTGATGTTCATCGTTTGCAGGCGGATGAAGGCGTCAACATTCCCCTGACCCTCGATTATCGTCGCATTGGTGGATTATCAGCAGAAATGATCGAACGCCTGGAACTGGCTCGACCGTCCACTTTGGGAGCTGCAGGCCGTATCAGAGGGATCACTCCGGCGGCGTTGAGCGCCATTCTTGTGCACTGCCGCAAATTGGCGGCATGACAGAGGATGAGGCGAAAACCTGGCTAACGACCGCCTTGGGTGTTTCACGTGGAACAATCGCCGCATTGCAGACGCTCTACGAGAAGACCGCCGAGGAAAACCAAAAACAGAACCTGGTAGCCCTTTCTACCCTTAATATGTTTTGGACCCGACACGTGGTTGATTCCGCGCAACTACTGCCCTTAGCTGGTCAAGACTGGGATAACTGGGTCGATCTCGGGAGCGGGGCCGGTTTTCCTGGTTTGGTGACGGCGCTGCTCTCTGCTGGTAGGGTTAGTTTGGTTGAAGAACGGCGCAAACGGGCGGAACACCTACAGCGCATGCTGGGGGTTCTCAATCTGTCGGATCGGGCTACCGTCATCCAAGGCCGCGTCGAACAGCAGCTCGGCCAGTACGATATCATATCGGCCCGAGCGTTTGCACCGCTCGGGCGGCTGTTCGAGCTGGCGCATCATCTGGCGGCACCGAATACGATTTGGGTATTGCCCAAGGGTCGGTCAGCCACTTCTGAACTGGAAGCGGCGAGGATAACGTGGCAGGGTAGCTTCAGGATCGAACCCAGCATCACCGATCCCGACGGCGCGATCATCATCGCGACCGGCGTCGAACCCAGGAGACGTCGATGATCAGGATTGCCGTGGCCAACCAAAAGGGCGGGGTAGGTAAGACGACCACGGCAATCAACTTGGCGACGGCGCTCGCGGCAACGGGATCCCGGGTGCTGTTGCTCGATTTCGATCCGCAGGGAAACGCTTCGACTGGTCTCGGTGTAGGGCGCAATGATCGCGTTCGTACCAGCTACGACGTGCTGACCGGCGAATCGTCGATCGTGGACGCGGTGGTCGCCACCCGCATTCCCCGGCTCGATCTGGTGCCCGCAACAGTGGATCTGTCCGGCGCCGAGATCGAATTGATCGATTTCGAAGAGCGCACGCATCGTCTCGATCTCGCGCTTAACGCGACACCGGCAGCGCGCTGGGATGTTTGCTTGATCGACTGTCCGCCTTCGCTTGGCCTTTTGACCGTCAATGCGCTGGTCGCCGCGCGCCGATTGCTCGTGCCGCTGCAATGTGAATTCTTCGCGCTGGAAGGGCTGAGCCAGCTGCTCCAAACCGTCGATCGGGTGAGGGGGCGGTTCAATCCGGATCTTTCGATCATCGGCGTGGCGTTGACCATGTATGATCGGCGCAACCGTTTGTCCGAGCAAGTGGCGCAGGATGTCCGCGCGGTGCTCGGCGATATCGTGTTCCGTACCATCATTCCGCGCAACGTCCGCTTGTCCGAGGCGCCCAGCCACGGCTTGCCGGCGCTGATCTATGATCACCGCTGCTCAGGCTCCGAAGCCTATATCGCCTTGGCCCGTGAGCTGATCGGGCGGCTGCCCAAGCCTGCCAAGGCGGCATGAGTGGCTGATAGCCGGGAGCGGGATGAATGACTGATGATTTGATCAAGCGACGCCCCGGTGGGCTTGGCCGCGGCCTATCCGCTCTGCTCGGCGAAGCCTCTCAGGAAGAACCGATTGGCGGCAGCCGGCACTCGTCCGGTGTTCAGACGATTCCGGTAGGCGCGATCCGGCCGCATCCGGATCAACCGCGTCGCTACTTCGACGAAGCAGCGCTCGAAGAACTTGGCCAATCGATCGCGTTGCGGGGCCTGATCCAGCCGATCGTCGTGCGGCCAGAAGGCAGCGGCTACCAGATCGTTGCCGGCGAGCGCCGTTGGCGCGCCGCTCAAAAGGCGCAACTTCATGAAATTCCAGCAATAGTTCGGAATTTCAGTGACACCGAGACGCTGGAGGTGGCGCTCGTCGAGAATATCCAGCGCCAGGATCTGAATGCGATCGAGGAGGCCGAAGCCTATCAACGTCTCGCCACCGAATATGGGCACAGCCAGGAAGCGCTTGCCAAGCTGGTGCACAAATCACGCAGCCATGTCGCCAATCTCATTCGATTGCTCGACCTACCGAAAACGGTGCGGGAAGCCGTCGCCGATGGGCGCTTGTCAATGGGCCATGCCCGCGCCCTGATCACCTCGCCCGATCCCGCTGCGCTGGCGCAGGAAGTGATCGCCAAAGGCTTGTCGGTGCGCGAGAC
>CBFRWL010000342.1:0-2480 GCA_965727025.1 uncultured Sphingomonas sp. | reverse complement strand
ATGATCAGCGCATCACCAATCGGCTGATCCTGCAGCCGCGGGCCGAGATCAACCTTTCAGCGCAGAATGTTCAAGCGATCGGGCTCGGCGCGGGCGTTTCGAGCATCGAGGCCGGGCTACGCCTGCGTTACCACTTCGTGCCTGAGTTCGCGCCCTATTTCGGCGTTCTATATGAGCGGCGGCTTGGGTCCACCGCCGATTTCGTGCGTGCGAAGGGCGAGGATGTCGGCGGTTGGCAGTTCGTCGCTGGCACGCGGTTCTGGTTCTGAGCGTGAAGATCTGGGCTCGTCCTCATTCCTGCCTGTTCTGACGAGCCCGGATCGTCTTTTTCCGAAGCTTTCGTGGGCGCGTTGAATGTCATGGCGGCGGCCGTAGTCGCGAGCATCCCGCCATGTTCGGGGCCTACATGATCGCCAGCACGCTGGTCAGGATGATCCTCACCAGGCCCGCCTGGTTGCGCGCGCCTGTTTTCGCAAAGATCTTCTTCGAATAGGTCCGCGCCGTCTCGATCGAGATGTTCATTTCCCGCGCGGCTTCCGCGATCGATCTGCCGCTGGCGATCGCCCAGGCCATCTTGGCCTCGCTCTGCAGCAATCCAAACAGCTCACTGAGCTGCGCATAGCGTTCGGTTTGCGATCGGTCGTCGCCGCTCACATAGGCGATGGCGACGGGCCTGGCGGAGGCAATCGGGCGCTTGGAGGTCGGCGCCACGAGCATGTCCATCCACGGATCGCGGCTCAGCGTCCATACGCCAGGCTCGCCGCCTTTGCCCTCCGCGAATGATTTGACCACCGCGCTGAGTTCGCGATCGATTGCCGGCGAGGAGGGCGTGAGACGGCCGTAACGCCCCCGCCGCAAGATCGCGGTCCGCTGGAACAGCTGCTCGATATAAGGCGTGGTATCGATGATCCGGCAACGCGCGTCGAGCGTCATCCAGCCGAAGCTCAGCCGGCCAAAGGCTTCGGACGTTACGGAGGACCGGAATTTCTCCCGTTCCAGGGTGACGAAATTACGCATTGCAATGCGGACATGCGGTACCAGGGCCGTCAGCAACGAGCCTGTCGAAGAGCCGATGTTGGCGCCGCCTGCGCAGGCGAGCCATGCTTCCACTCCGCTTTGCTCGGTGATGCGTACCGACCGGATGCTGCTGACGCCCTGCGGCACGAGGAACTCGTCGGCCAACCTGCGGTGGGTCGGGTCGCTGGGGCTGATTAATTCTTCGCGCGCGTAAACCCGTCCTTCGCGCATGTGCCGATACACCAAAGGATCCCAGCCATGCTTTTCGACGAACAGATGGTGCCGCTGTGCCAGCGATTCGTCTCCTGAATTCAGGCGGATGATGCCGTCTTTTTCTGCCGTGTGGAAGATCAGAGCGGTGAAGATCGCGCCCGTTCGCGCGCGCAGCTTATCGAGAAATTTGTTCCATAAGGGCTGCTGAAACATGCCCTCATGAAGATCTTCGAGTAGCCCGCCGTCTTTCAAGATCATGAGCGGGCTCTACATGATCCCATTTGGGGGGTTCAAGGTCCTCTCGATGTTGGCACGGGGGGCATCAGGGAAGAGGTTGGAAAATACATGACGTCGAAAGTTCTGACGCATCTGGAACGGCTTGAGGCTGAAAGCATCCACATCCTGCGCGAGGTTGTCGCGGAATGTGAGAAGCCGGTGATGCTCTATTCGGTAGGCAAGGACAGCGCCGTGATGCTGCATCTGGCGCGCAAGGCCTTCTATCCATCGCCGCCGCCTTTCCCGCTGCTGCATGTCGATACGACCTGGAAGTTCAAGGCGATGTACGAACTGCGCGATCGCATGGCGCGCGAGAGCGGGATGGAGCTTCTCGTCTACCAGAATCCGGAGGCGAAGGAGCGCGGGATCAACCCGTTCGATCATGGCGCGCTTCACACCGATATGTGGAAGACTGAGGGGCTGAAGCAGGCGCTCGATCTCTACGGCTTCGATGCTGCATTTGGGGGCGCCCGGCGCGACGAGGAGAAGAGCCGGGCCAAGGAACGGATCTTTTCGTTTCGCACGGCAAGCCATGGCTGGGATCCGAAGAACCAGCGGCCGGAGCTGTGGAACCTCTATAATGCGCGCAAGAACAAGGCCGAGAGCATCCGCGTCTTCCCGATCTCGAACTGGACCGAGCTCGACATCTGGCAATATATCCAGCTCAACGACGTGCCGATCGTGCCGCTTTATTTCGCGGCCGAACGCCCCACCGTGCATCGCGACGGCATGCTCCTGATGGTCGATGACGATCGTTTCCCGCTCAAGGATGGCGAGGAGCCGGTGATGCGCTCGATCCGGTTCCGGACGCTCGGCTGCTATCCGCTGACCGGCGCGGTCGAGAGCAAGGCGTCGACGCTCTCCCAGGTGATCCAGGAGACGCTGCTTACGACCACCTCCGAGCGCCAGGGCCGTGCGATCGACAAGGATGCCGGCGGTGCTGGCATGGAGAAGAAGAAGCAGGAGGGGTATTT
>CBFRWL010000341.1:0-2486 GCA_965727025.1 uncultured Sphingomonas sp. | reverse complement strand
GACGCGCACCGTATAATCGATCGGCGCGCCGTCGGTGGTGGCGGCCAGCCTTTCGTCGGCGGCGGCGGGATAGCCGAGCGTCACCAGCGGCACTTCGGAGCTTCCGAACACGCGGAACGCGCGGCAGCGTTCGAAGGCGCGGTTGGCGGCGGGGATCACGTCGGGCGGCACCGCGGCACCGCCGCAGGCGAAGAAACGGAAGGACGGCAGCCGCTTGCCGGCCGCGCTCGCCGCCTTGGCCAGCTCGACGAGGAAGGGCGTGGCGGCGACGGTGCCCGCCACCTCATGCCGCTCGATCAGCGCGATCGCCTCGGCGGCGTTCCAGCTTTCCATCAGCACCGTACGCGTGCCCGCCACGAACGGCAGTTCCAGGCCGTTGCCATAGCCGCTGACATGGGTGACGGGAGACGGCATCAGCATCGCATCGCCCGGCCTGATCCCCCAATGCCGCGCCGATTGCTCGAGCACCCGCCAGAGCGTGTTGTGGCTGTGCAGCACGCCCTTGGGCCGCCCAGTGGTGCCGGAGGTGAACAACAGCATCTTGACGCTGCCGGGATCGACCGACGGCCGCTCGAAGCTGTGGCCGCGACCCTGTGCGATCAGACTTTCCAAAGTCATCGCGCTTTCGCTGCGCACGGTGACGATGTGGCGTAGCGCGGGGAGCAGCGGGCGCAGCCGCTCCGCCATCGCGGCATAATCATAATTGCGGAAGCTGCCTGCGGTGAACAGCGCCTTCGCGCCGGAATCGGCCAGCATCATGCCGACCTCGGCATCGCGATAGATCGGCACGATCGGATTGATCACGAGGCCGGACAGCGCGGCGGCAAGGTTGATCACCGCCGCCTCCGCCCAGTTCGGCGTCTGGAAACTCACCACGTCGCCCGGCACGAGGCCAAGGCTGCGCAGCGATGCGGCAAGCGCGCGCGCATCCGCCAGCAACGCCGCCCAGCTCATTTGGCTGTCGCCCGCGATCAGGGCGATGCCGTCGGGATCGGCCTCGGCGCGCTGTTCGGCCAGCTCGGCGATCGTCAGATCGGCCCAGGCGCCGCTCCGCGCAAATTCGCGGTGATGCGGCGCCGGAAGCTCGAGCCAGTCCCACGGGGCAGTCATGTCGCGTCCATCCTCCTGTCGCAGCGTCCTGTCTGCGGTTCCCGCCGGGAGTCGCCAATTGTGACAAAGAGCAGGGCAACCTGTCACCTCTCGCAGCTTGTTCCTCCTTCGCGACAGTGCTCCAACAAGCGCGTTATTGTTTGGGAGAGACAAAGATGGACCATGCCTCGATCGGTGACGTCGCCGAAAAGATGCTGGAATATGTGGAGACGGACAGCACGTTCATGACCGACACGGTCATGGAGGTTCCATCCCAATCCTATACCGATCCCGATCAATGGGGCGCCGAGATCGAGCTGATCTTCAAGCGCGTGCCGCTGATGCTGGCGCTCAGCTGCGAAATGCCCAATCCGGGCGACTATAAGGCGATGGAGGCAGTCGGCCTGCCGATCCTGATCACGCGCGATCGGGCGGGCGAGGTGCGCGCCTTCCTCAACGTCTGCTCGCATCGCGGCGCGCCGGTCGCGCCCGAGGGCCATGGCAGCTGCGCGCGCTTCACCTGCAAATATCATGGCTGGACGTACGGCACCGACGGCACGCTGATCGGCATCTCCGACCGCGCCAAGTTCGGCGAGATCGACAAGAGCACGCGCGGGCTGCGCCAGCTCCCCTGCGTCGAGAAGAACGGCATGATCTTCGCCTGCCTGACGCCGGACGCGCCGATCGACGTCGACGCATATTTTGGCGAGATGCTCGACGATTACGCCAAGGTCGGGCTCAAGGACTGGACCTTTCTCGGCAGCCGGGTGATCGAAGGGGCGAACTGGAAGATCGCGTTCGACGGCTATCTCGAAGGCTATCATTTCGCGATGCTCCATCCCGAGACGATCTTCCCGCGCACCCCATCCAACGTGATGCATTATGAAGGATTCGGGCCGAACATCCGCATCGGCTTCCCGCAGCGATCGATAACCAAGCTGCGCGAGATTCCGCGCGAACAATGGGATGATCAGGAAAATAACGGCTTCGATTTCGTGCGGATCTTCTTCCCCAACGTCTCGGCCTTCCTCGCGCCGGAAATCGCGCAGATCGCGCAGCTCTTCCCCGGGCCGACGCCGGACAAGAACCGCACCGTGCTGCTCTACGCCCGCAAGGACCCGCCGAAGGACGAGGAGGACAAGGCCCAGATCGAGCAGATGATCAACTTCCTGCGCGATGTCACTTATAATGAGGATTATGTGATCGGCATGGAGATCCAGCGAGGCCTGGAATCCGGCGCGCACGAAAAGCTGGTGTTCGGCCGCAACGAGCGCGGCAACCAATATTTCCACGAATGGCTCAACTGGTATCTGGAGGATGATCCCACGCTGCCCAAGCCAGTGATGTGATGCGGCCGATCGCGCTGGCCTCCGGCGTGCTGCCCGAATTCGGGCCGG
>CBFRWL010000340.1:0-2488 GCA_965727025.1 uncultured Sphingomonas sp. | reverse complement strand
AAGAGCTTCGCCAAGGTCGGCGTCGAGCCGGGCAACCGCATCCGTGCGGGCGCAGCGGCGATGGGCATCACCATCGCCACGGCCGCGCGCGATGCTGGCATTGCGGGCCTCGAATTTCTGCGCGGCATTCCCGGCACGGCGGGTGGCGCGGTTCGCATGAACGCGGGCGCTTATGGCCGTGACGTCAGCGACATTCTCGTCGAGGCGACCATCGTGTTGCGCGATGGAGCGATCGAAACCTGGCCCGCCGTGAAGCTCGGCTACAGCTATCGCCATTCGGCTCTGCCCGAAGGCGCGGTCGTGGTCGAGGCGTTGTTCCAGGGCACCCCCGGCGATCCCGCAACGATCGGCGCCGAGATGGACCGGATTGCCGCCGAACGCGAAGCCTCGCAGCCGCTGCGGTCGCGCACCGGCGGATCGACCTTCAAGAATCCGGACGGCGACAAGGCGTGGCGGCTGGTCGATGCGGCCGGCTGCCGGGGGTTGCGTGTCGGTGATGCACAGGTTTCTGAGAAACATACCAATTTCCTGTTGAATCTGGGCGGCGCTTCGTCAGCAGATATCGAAGCGCTCGGCGAGGAGGTGCGCCGCCGCGTGAAGGAACAATCCGGCGTGACGCTCGAATGGGAAATCCAGCGCGTGGGGAAGGCGGGGTGAATGCGAAGCCCCTCCACATCGTCGTTCTGATGGGCGGCTGGTCATCCGAGCGGGAGGTGTCATTGGTCTCCGGCGCGGGGGTGGCGGATGCACTTGAAAGCCTCGGTCACCGCGTCACGCGCATCGATATGGGCCGCGATGTCGCCCAACGTATCGCCGAAGCAGCTCCAGACGTGGTGTTCAATGCGCTGCACGGCACACCGGGAGAGGATGGTTCAGTGCAAGGTATGCTTGATCTTATGGGCGTAAAATACACGCATTCGGGAATGGCCACTTCGGTCATCGCGATCGACAAGCAGCTCACCAAACATGAGCTGGTGCCGCACGGCATTCCGATGCCGGAGGGGCAGGTAATCGATTGCGAGAGCCTCTATGCGGGCGATCCGATGCCGCGGCCCTATGTGCTCAAGCCGGTCAATGAAGGCTCCTCGGTCGGTGTCGCGATCGTCACCGAGGAAGGCAATTACGGCATGCCGATCGCGCGCGCATCCGAAGGCCCGTGGAAGCATTTCGAGCATCTGCTCGCCGAGCCCTTCATCCCGGGCCGCGAACTGACCGTTGCGGTCATCGGCAATGAAGCGCTCGCCGTCACCGAGCTGAAGCCCAAGAGCGGTTTCTACGATTATGACGCGAAATATACCGATGGCCTGACCGTCCATATCTGCCCCGCTGAGATTCCGGACGATGTAGCGGAGGAAGCCAAGGTGATGGCGCTCAGGGCGCACCAACTGCTCGGCTGCAAGGGCACGTCGCGCTCCGATTTCCGCTGGGACGAGGACAAGGGATTGAAGGGACTGTTCCTGCTGGAGGTCAACACCCAGCCGGGCATGACTCCGCTCAGCCTGGTTCCAGAACAGGCGCGCCACAAGGGGATGAGCTACGCCGAACTGGTCCAGCGCATCGTCGATGAAGCGCTGCAAGAGAAGGCGGCGTGAGCGGTACGGCCCGCATCCGGCGCGGGGGCGCGGTTCGTACCCGCAAGCGGCTGCCCGACACACGGCCGCGCAAGCGCGGTGCCCGCCCGCCATCGACGGCGGCCCAGGCGCTCGCGACGATTCCCGTCAAACAGGAGACGCTCAAGCGCGCGGGCAATTATCTGCTCGGCGGCATCGTCGCTGCCGCGATTGCGGCCGGCGTGATCGCCATGCAGCTGCCGCAGATGATCGGCACCGAAATTGGCGAGGCGATCGGCGGCCTCGGCTTCACCGTCCGCAACGTCGAGGTGCACGGCCGCGCCAATATGGATCGGCAGGCCGTGATGGATATCGCGATGGACCAGCAATCGCGCGCGATGCCGCTGGTCGATCTCGAAGGCATCCGCCAGCGTCTGAAGCAGCTCGGCTGGATCAGCGATGCGCGCGTCTCACGTCGCCTGCCGGATACGCTCGTGGTCGATATTGTCGAGCGCCGGCCCACCGCGATCTGGCAATTTCAGCAGAAGCTTTCGCTGATCGATCAGAACGGCGTCGTCATCGCGCCCGTCGATGTTGCGGCCATGCCCGATCTGCCGATCGTGATCGGTCCGGGTGCCAATCAGCAGGTAACCGCGCTCGACGCTTTGATCGCGAAAGCGCCGTCGCTGAAGCCGATGCTGGCCGGCGCGACCTGGGTGGGCGGACGCCGCTGGGATCTGCGATTCCAGTCGGGCGAGACGCTGGCCTTGCCGGAGGGTGACGACGCAGCGGGGCAGGCGCTCGCCGATTTCGCGCATCGCGACGCAAGCTTCCGTTTGCTCGGCCAGGGCTTCGTCCGGTTCGATATGCGCGTGCCGGGCCGCATCGTCGTCCGCGTCTCGAAAGAGCCGGGCAAAAGCATCACCGACGAAGCGCCG
>CBFRWL010000339.1:0-2498 GCA_965727025.1 uncultured Sphingomonas sp. | reverse complement strand
AAGAGCGCACCGCGTCTCCGGTAACGGAGGCGGCACGGTAAACCCCACCGGGAGCAAGACCGAATAGGGGCGGCGCATGGACTTGCTCGGTCCAGTCGCCCGGGTTGGTTGCTTGAGGCACGCGGCAACGCGTGCCCTAGAGGAATGGTCGCCCAATCCCGCAAGGGATGGACAGAACCCGGCTTACAGGCCCTCTGGCTATGCCTTCCGCCGGATGACGATCTCGGCGATGTGATAGCTGATCGACGCCCCCTGTTGCTCGAACAGGCGAATGGCCCGTTTCAGCAGTGCTGCTGACGAAGGTGAGGGCTCCCAACGCGCATCCGCTCCGATCGCCCGGAGGCTGCGGAGAAAGGCGAGCCCATCGGCGAAGCTTTGCTGAAGGCAGTAGCTCTGAACATCCACCGAGCTATTGCTGGGTACAGCCTCGGCAAGCGCGGACGCATCCGGATAGTCGCGCGTGAGCCCGGCGAGCCCGGCCTCCCGCTGGGCCTCTTTCCATTCGCGAAAGCTCCCCGCGGCGAGCGTGGCAAAGGCAAGCCAGCCGCCAGGACGCAGCATCGCGCACAAGCGGGCAATGGCAGCTGCGGGGCACTCGAACCATTGAAAGGCAAGGCTCGATGTAATCAGGCCAAAGCTTCCCGGCGCGCCTTCGAAATGTTCCCCGTCTCCCTGCCGATAGGTGAGGTTCGGCAACTCGCCGATCGATTCACGGGTCCGATCGAGCATCGCCGGGGCTATGTCGTTGACGGTCAAGGCAAGCGTGGGCCAGGCATTAAGCAGCGCTCTCGTCAGGAAGCCCGTGCCGCAGCCGATTTCGAGCGCGGGTACAAGCGGATCGACGCCCAGGCGCATGATCCGCTCGGCAAGCCGGGCCGCGACCATCCGTTGAATCTTGGCCTCGTTTTCATATTGCTCCGCGCGATCGAAAGCGCGCGCGATCCGGGCCTTGCGGGGTGGCTGCATGGCGGCGCGCTTAGACGAGCGCGGCCAATGAGGCAAAATTCTTGCTGGACCTGGTCGCGGTCATAGCCCGTTCAACAGTTGAGCGTTAAGGAGGTCGGATGGCTCGAAGCACGCGATCGAACGACTGGGGCTTTCCACGCTGGCGCGGCTACGGCAGCGAGCGTGGCGCCACGCGCGTGCGCCTGTGCGATCGCGAAGGCTGCACCGAGCCGGGCGATCGCCCTGCGCCCAAGTCCCCAAACAGCCCGGAGCGATGGTATTTCTGCGAGATACATGCCGCCGAATATAACCGCTCATGGAATTATTTTGAGGGGCTGAGCGCGGAAGAGGCCGCTGCGCGCGAGGCGGAGGAGCGCCGCACCGCGTCGGGCTATGCCGATGCGCGCCATTATGCCTGGGGCGGCCCCGGCGATGGCACGCGCTCGCGCGATGAGATGCGCGCGCTCGAAGTGCTCGATCTCGAGACCGATGCGAGCTTTACGGATATCAAGGCCGCGTGGCGTCGTCTCGCCAAGGCTAATCATCCGGACGTGAAGCCCAATGACGCCGAAGCCGCGAAGCGCTTCCAGGCGATCCAGACCGCTTATGAGGTGCTGCGCGCGGCAGAGGAACGGCGCGCGGCCTGATCAGTTCGCGTAGCGCGCGGCGGTCGCCTGGATCAGGGCGATCATGTTCGGAATCCCCTGGGTCCGGTTGGAGCTGAGCTGGTTGCGAAGATCGAACGGCGCGAGTTCGGCGGCGATGTCGGTCGCGGCGATCTCGTCGGGCTGCTTGTCCTGCACGGCCGTCAGGATCAACGCGATGATGCCCTTGGTAATCGCGGCATTGCTGTCGGCGAGGAAATGCAGCCGGCCGTCTTCGCGACGGGTGGGATAAACCCACACGCTCGCCGAGCAGCCTCGTACCATAGTCGCTTCGGTCTTCAGCACGTCCGGCATAGGTTCGAGTGCCTTGCCGAGGTCGATCAGCAGCCGGTAGCGATCGTCGGCGTCGAGCAGCTCATAATCTTCGTAGATGGCGGCAAGGTCGGTCATCGCTGTTCGCTACCAGCGGTTACGGCAGCAGGTCCACCCCCGATGCGATTGCCTCCAGCTTGCGAACCCGTTCCTTGAGAGCGGCAAGCTCGATGCGGGCGGCGGGGGAGGCCGATCCGGTGTCCCGCTCCGCCTGCAACGCCATCTTCTTGAGCGCGAGCCAATCGCGCCACGCGACCAGCATCGTCCGCGCCACGATCGAGACCGCGATCAAGGACGCGCTGCTGAGAATGATCACTGGGATATGGGCGTCGATCATGTTCAACTCCTGTCACGCAGGGCTTCGATCTCGTGGTCGAGCCGCGTGGAATTGTCAGTCGCGATCAGTTCGAGCACGGCCACGCGCTCCTTGAGCGCCCGGACCTCTGCCAGCAATTTTTCCTTATCGGGCGCATTGGCCGCTTCGGTCTCCGCGACCTTGGTGCCATGAATTACTGAAGCTTTGAGGAAGCTTGCGCACGCGACGATCGCCACGATCAGCACAACCATCCATTGTCC
>CBFRWL010000338.1:0-2499 GCA_965727025.1 uncultured Sphingomonas sp. | reverse complement strand
TTGTCGTCCTTGATCTTGGTGAGCGCCATCGCGATGCTGAGCACCACCACGGTCATCGCGACCAAACGGTTCAGCCGGCGATTGCCTCCGCCTTCGATTTCTGCACCTTCCACACGCTTTCCCCCGGCAGGCGCCGCGCGCTTTAATGCAGGGAAAATGAACCGTCTAGGGCTGACGTCAGATAAGGCGGTCGATCGCCTCCGCGAGCGCGATATCGCGCCGGGAAAGACCGCCCGCGTCGTGGGTGGTGAGCAGGATTTCCACCCGGTTGTAGACATTGCTCCATTCGGGATGATGGTCGGCGCGCTCGGCAAGCAGCGCGACCTTGCTCATGAAGCCGAACGCCTCGACGAAATCCTTGAAGCTGAAGCTGCGGCGGACGGCGTCCCGCTCCTCATCCATCGTCCAATGCGGCAGCGTGGTCGGGAGAGTGCTTCGTTCCACGTCCGTAAGTTTTGAGATCGCCATGCTTCATCCTTCGCTTGTCGCTCAGATAAGCTGCATTTAAGCACAAGCGCATGACGGGGGAACAGCATCACGCGCCAATTCATCTCGATGCCCGCGATCTGGGCGATCGGCCGCTGCGCTATTTCGATTTCATGATGGCGGCATTCGTCGCCATTCTCCTGCTTTCGAATGTGATCGGCGCCGGCAAGGTGGCGCAGCTCTGGCTGCCGGGGATCGGCTATTGGCCGTTCGGGGCAGGCATATTGTTCTTTCCCGTCTCCTATGTGCTCGGCGACGTTCTGACGGAGGTCTATGGCTACGCCCGCGCCCGGCGCTGCATCTGGGCCGGCTTTTGCGCTACATTGTTCATGGCGTTCATGAGCTTCGTGGTGGTGGCGTTGCCGCCTGCACCGGAATGGAAGAACCAGGCGGCTTATGAAACGATCTTCGGCCAGGTGCCGCGCATCGTTTTCGCCTCGGTCGCTGCCTTCTGGGCCGGAGAATTCGCCAACAGCTTCGTGCTTGCGCGCATGAAGATCTGGACCAAGGGCAAGCATCTCTGGACCCGCACGATCGGATCGACCGTCGTGGGGCAGGGGGTCGACAGCTTGATCTTCTATCCGCTCGCCTTCTGGGGCGCGGAGGGGTGGACGAATGCCTTGGTAATCAAGGTTCTTGTCACTCAATGGGTGCTAAAGGTCAGTTGGGAAGCGTTGCTGACGCCGGCTACCTACGCTGTGGTTGCGTTTCTCAAGCGCCGCGAAGGCATCGACGTTTATGACGAGCATACCGACTTTTCGCCGTTCAGGGCACGACTTGAATAGAGCTTCTCCCTCTTCATAGGTCAACGCACCGAAAGAAGTTGTTAACCATGAAAGCGTAGGTCTCGGCACGTTAGCGCCGCCGGGAGCAGCAGATGACGAGCCTTTCTCCTTTGAGCACCATGTTGGCACAACAGAACAGCGCCGCGCAGACGAGCTACGGCTATGACGGCAGTGCCGCCATCGCTGCGAAAGCGCAGGCTATTATCGACGCCGCCGCAAAGGCCGGAAGCAACGCCACAGCATCTGCGTCGAGCGATGTTTCGATTTCCAATGCTGCCAAGATCGCGGCTGCGGAGCAGGCCGATAACGCCAAGGATTTCGCCACCCTTTCCAATCAGGTGCGTGCGACACTCGACGCCCAATATGCGGCCGCTAAGGCCGCAGGAGAAAGCGCGATGCCGGACCTCAGCGAAATGAGCGGACGAGCATTGGCAGCGATCGCGCTCAACAAAACGGGCGCTTTCAGCCAAAGCGAAATGGGAGCAGCCCGATCGGAATTGCGGGACCGTGCACTGACCGAGCTGCAGACCGCGCTCAAATCCGGTAGCGATGCCATGACCGCGCTGGTCAATTATAACCAGCAGCTCATGAGCGATTATGACGGCATGAGCGAGGAAGAGCGTTCAGCGATGGGGTGGACGGCGCAGACCCGCGCCTCGGCCGAGCGTTTCGTCAATACTATCAAGGGCAGCGATGCGGCGCCGTCCTTGTTCGAGATGCTAAACAGCCCAAGCATTTCTTAATCGCAATCGCGTCCGCCAGCGGATTGGGCGGTAACGATTTTCCGCGTCCTTGCGGGACGAGGCCGCTCAGCCGGCTGGCGGCGGCTGACCTTCCATGGACGGAATAGCCGAATCAATGCACGCCCATTCAGGCGCCGCCGAGGTCCAGATTGTCACTTGCGGCGCCATCAGATTGGGATCGTCCAACGTTCCGATGCGCACGAAGATCAGATGAGGCCGCGATTCAGCGGAACTCGTGACCGGCGTGCCGCAGGTCGGACAAAAGCCGCGCTGCATCGCCGTGCCGCTGTCGGCAAGAGCCTTGTGGATCGTCAGCGCCCCAGTGAGCGCGAATTTGTCGGACGGGAAGCATATATTCGCGGTGCCTGTGCCGCCGCCCAGATATTGGCACAGCCTGCACCAGCAGGCGCGCGCCGCCATCGGTTGAGCGTCGACACTGTATCGAACTGCGCCGCAGAGGCAGCCTCCGGTTATCGGCAGCAATC
>CBFRWL010000337.1:0-2508 GCA_965727025.1 uncultured Sphingomonas sp. | reverse complement strand
CGAAGATCGGCCATGAGCTGCTGGTAAAACCAGAGATTATGCTCGGTCATGAGCATCGCGCCCAATATCTCTCCGGAACGCACGAGGTGGTGCAAATAGGCACGGCTCCAAGTGCCACATGCCGGGCAGCCGCACGCGCCATCGAGCGGCGCCTGATCCTCTGCGAATTTCGCGTTGCGGATGTTGAGCGGGCCGGTGCGGGTAAATGCCTGGCCGTTGCGGCCGGATCGGGTGGGGAGCACGCAATCGAACATATCGATCCCGCGCTCCACCGCGCCGACAATATCATCAGGTTTGCCGACACCCATCAGGTAACGCGGCTTGTCGCCCGGCAGTTGGCCGGGAGCGAAATCGAGTGTGGCGAACATCGCCTCCTGCCCCTCGCCCACCGCCAGCCCGCCTACCGCATAACCATCGAAGCCGATCTCGATCAGCGCCTCGGCCGATTGTCGACGAAGGTCTTGGTCAAGCGAGCCTTGCTGGATGCCGAACAATGCCGCGCGCGTGGCATGCTCGCCGCCAGCATCGAACGCATCGCGCGAACGCTTGGCCCAGCGCATCGAGCGCTCCATCGATCGCGCGGCTTCATCGCGATCGACTCCGTTCTTGGTGCATTCGTCAAAAGCCATGACAATGTCGGAGCCGAGCAGTCGCTGGATCTCCATTGACCGCTCGGGCGTCAGCATATGCTTCGAGCCATCGAGGTGGCTGGCGAATGCCACGCCTGTTTCGCTGGTCTTGGTCAGCGCCGAGAGGCTCATCACCTGATAACCGCCGCTATCGGTCAGTATCGGCCGCTCCCAGGCCATGAAGCGATGGAGCCCGCCCAGCCGCGCGACCCGTTCGGCGCCCGGCC
Organism: uncultured Sphingomonas sp.; assembly: GCA_965727025.1. Classification (GTDB taxonomy): domain Bacteria; phylum Pseudomonadota; class Alphaproteobacteria; order Sphingomonadales; family Sphingomonadaceae; genus CANJQJ01. The sequence continues at coordinate 1,652 of CBFRWL010000337.1, read as the reverse complement.
GCAACATCAGATGATAGGTGTTGCCGAGGATGATGTCCGCGCCGGTCGCACGAACATCGGCCGGCTTCATCGCCTTTACCGTCGCGGCAGTTCCCACCGGCATGAAAGCGGGAGTACGAATGGCGCCACGCCGCATGGCAATCAGGCCAGTGCGCGCGGCCCCGTCCGTGGCTGAGATCGAAAAGGCGAAACGCGTCGTCATCGCGCCCGCCTTAGTGATCGATTTGCGATGATGCCATGGGTCTGTATGGCCTCAGCATGTCGCTCGCGCCGGAAACCTATCTCCTGCTCACGCTGGTGTGCGTCTGCTCGGGCTTTGTCGATGCGATTGCCGGCGGCGGCGGTCTGCTCACCGTGCCGGCAATGCTGTTCGCCGGCATTCCTCCCATCAACGTCCTCGCTACGAACAAGCTGCAATCGGTCTGCGGCACCAGCATTGCCTGCGCCAATTTTATGCGGAAAGGCCTGATCGACTGGCGCGGCAATCTTTTGTCCGTACTGCTCACCTTTATCGGCGCGGCAGCGGGCTGCATTCTTGTGCAGGCGATCGACATCCATGTCCTCGCGCTCATCGTGCCCTTCTTGCTGGTAAGCGTGGCGATCTACGTGCTGCTGTCCCCTCGCATGAACGATGAGGACGCCCACCACCACCTTGGTCCAAGGATTTACGCGCCGATCGCAGGATGCATCGGTTTTTACGATGGCTTCTTCGGCCCCGGCACCGGCACCTTCTTTTCCACGTCCTTGGTCGCGCTGCGCGGCTTCGGGCTTACCCGAGCCACCGGACTTGCAAAGTTGCTCAACCTCGCCAGCAATCTGGCCAGCGTCATCCTGTTTGTGGCGGGCGGGCATATGCTTTGGCTGCTGGGCTTGTGCATGGCAATCGGGTCCATGCTCGGCGGCTGGATCGGAAGCCACACCGCCATGCGCCTGGGCGCAAGAGTGATCCGGCCATTGCTTGTGACGATCTCGCTGGCGCTGACCGGCAAGGTGATTTGGAGCTATTTTACAGGCTGAGGCAGCAGCAGGCTCGCATCGCCATAGCTGTAGAAACGGTAACGATTTTCGATCGCATGCGCATAGGCGGCTTTCATCCGCTCCAGCCCCATCAGCGCGGAAACGAGCATGAACAAGGTCGATCGCGGCAGATGGAAATTGGTGATCAGCCCATCAACGGCGCGGAAGCGGTAACCCGGCGTGATGAAGATCGACGTATCGCCGTCGAAAGGGAGCACCCGGCCTGACTCCTGGGCGGCCGTCTCAAGCAATCGCAGGCTGGTCGTGCCGACCGCGATGACCCGGCCGCCCGAAGCACGCGCTGCGTTGATCCGATCCGCCGCCGCCTGATCGATCCGTCCCCATTCGGCGTGCATGCGGTGATCGGCCGTATCCTCGACCTTCACGGGCAGGAAGGTCCCCGCCCCGACGTGGAGGGTCAGCGTGACGTGGCTCACGCCATGTGCGCCAAGCGCTTCGATCAACTGAGGCGTGAAGTGCAGCGCGGCGGTCGGCGCGGCGACGGCCCCTTCTTCGCGCGCGAACATGGTCTGATAATCCTGCTGATCGCGTTCATCGACGGGGCGTTTGCCCGAAATATAGGGCGGCAGCGGCATTCGGCCCACACGCGCGAGCAACAGCTCGACAGGTTCGTC
>CBFRWL010000336.1:0-2565 GCA_965727025.1 uncultured Sphingomonas sp. | reverse complement strand
TGGGAGATGCTCATGCTGGAGGGCTTCCAGGCCGGTCTCGCTTGGATCATCGTGCTGCGCAAGCGCGAGGCATTCCGCAAAGCCTTTGCGGGCTTCGACCCGGCGCAGGTGGCGCGGTTCGGTGAGGATGACGTAGTACGCTTGATGGCCGATCCCGGCATCGTCCGAGCACAGGCGAAGATCAGAGCGACAATCGCCGGCGCGCGCATCTATTGCGAGATGGCCGAACGGGGCGAGAGCTTTGCCGACTTCTGCTGGTCGTTCACGGATGGCCGAACGATCAAAAATCCAGGCCGCGAATGGATGGCGCAGTCGCCGCTGTCGGCGGCGGTCTCGAAGGAGATGAAGCGGCGAGGCTTCAAATTCGTCGGGCCAACGATTGTCTATGCCTGGATGCAAGCGATCGGCATCGTCAACGACCATGCCGCTGGCTGTTTTCGTCGTGAGGAAGTGTGAATGTACGACCGAAAAGTCGGCAGAAACGGCTAATTCACATCGCGCGGCGAAGCGATATCAAATCCTGTCGGAGCATTTGAGTGAACGCGTCTCGATCGACGGCTCGGGAAAACAGGAAGCCCTGCCCCAACGAACATCCCAGCGCGCGCAATTGGGCGGCTTGCACTTCCGTTTCGACACCTTCGGCCACCACCGAGATATTCATCTCCCTCGCAATGTCCAAGAGTCCTCTGACGATAGCGCTACTCGGGTTGCCGGGTGCAAGCCGATTGATAAACGACTTATCGATCTTGATCATATCGACAGGAAACGTCAGCAGATGCGTCAGCGAGGCAAAGCCTGTCCCGAAATCGTCGAGCGCGACCAACAGGCCCTTGGCGCGCATGGCTTTAATCTGACGCGCAGCCACATCATCTCGCTGACCTATGCAGACGTCCTCGGTCACTTCCAGCATCAGATGTTCTAAGGACACGTTTTCACGGGCGAACGCGGCGGTGAGTTGCTCGTCGAGCTTGCCGCGATAAAAATCGGACGAGGAGACATTGAGGCTGACACGAGCTAGGGGAAGACCCATGTCCAGCCAGACACGCATGTCCCCCACCACACGGGCTAACATTCGCTCAGTGATGCCAAACGCGATATGCGCGTCAGACGTGGCCTCGCAAAAGTCGGCTGCCGAAATGATCCCGTCGTCTTCCGACAGCCGGCAGAGTGCCTCCATGCCGACGATCTCGCGCGTGTCCAGCCGGACGATCGGCTGGTAATAGGCGTCTATGCGGTCCTCTTTGAGGGCAGCGCCTACTCTTTGGATAGCCTTGAGCCGCTGGGTAATCGCCGTGCCGATGCCGGGCCAATAGCGCACAAACCCACCACGGCCGGTTTCCTTCGCGTGGTAAAGCGCGAAATCCGCATTCTGCCGAACGCTCTCTGCAATATGATCTTCCCGCGAAAGCACCGCGCCGCCCACGGTGGCTTTGGGATGGATCAAATGGCCGTCACATTCTGCGGGCACGACGATGGCCTCAATCAGAGCGTTGGCAGTCGTTTCGATTTCCCGAAGCGCTTCCGGGTTTTGTACGATGACGGCGAATTCGTCACCGCCGAGACGAAAGACTCCATCGGGCGCCGCTGCGGCAGCCATACGAGACGCCGCCTGCTGAATCAGGAGGTCCCCGACGTGGTGGCCGAATGTATCGTTAACTGTTTTGAGGTTGTCGAGATCGATCACCAACAATGCCCAGGCTCCAGGCGTAGTGCACGGCAATGCCGCCAGAGCCTGGTTGAAGCAGGCGCGGTTGCCCAATCCGGTGAGCGTATCGATGTTGGCTTGGCGCTCCCGCTCCACCACGCGCTCATGCCGCTCCAAAGCGAGTGCGCACAGATGGACGCAAGTCGCCACCACCTCTTGCTCGAATTCCGTCGGTCCGCGCTGCTCGCGGTAATAGAACGCGAAGGTGCCAAGGACATCGCCTTTCGCGTTGCAAATCGGGCTTGACCAGCAAGCCTTCAGGCCGAGCGGCAGTGCAAGGCCTTTGAAGTTCTCCCATCGTGGATCACGCTCGATATCAATGACGGCGACCGGCGTGCGAAGGTAGGCCGCGCTGCCACATGACCCCACATTCGGCCCAATAGATATACCGTCGAGCGCGGCCGAGTACGCCTGCGGCAAACTGGGTGCTGCCAAGGGGTGAAGGAGCCCGCTCCGATCCACGCTGAGTACGGAACAGATAACGTCGGGTTGTAGACCCTCGACCTCCCGGCAGAGACGATCTGCAGTAGATTCAATGGTTTCGCCCTTCGCAACCATTTCAAGTATAAGGTTTTGTAGACGCAACACCATATTACCCCAGTCTACCACCCCGATATTTCATAACTTCTGCGCGTAAAGGTGTCATAACCGCATAGGATAAATTAGACCTTAACTCGGTTCGATGCTGGAAAATTTTGCCACGGGATGGCTACTCATATGGACATCATTTTTGAGAATCTTTTAACGATAAATATCCGTTTGTCTTAATAACTTATGTAGCATGACTCATCGTGTTTGAGTAAAGAATCATATACTCTACATGATTTCTTCCTGATAGGGATTCATATTTTTTCCATTTA
>CBFRWL010000335.1:0-2576 GCA_965727025.1 uncultured Sphingomonas sp. | reverse complement strand
CAAGAATGGAGGCCGTATCTGCGAGCCAGTCCATAATGTCGCAATCGCGATGCAGCGCCGGAATTGATTGCAGCACCTCGATCAAGGCGCCGAGGAAGGAAAGCCGCTCCGTGATTCTCAGCCAGGTCGCCCGAGGATAGCCCGCGCTGGCCAGGACGGCGAGGGTCGCAAAGGCCAGCATATGCTGATATTTGTCGCCCATCTCGCCGAGCACCGCGGGCGGCTTCGGCACCAGCGCCATCGTTACCGCGAAGATGAGTGCGACCCAGAAACCAAAGCGAATCAGCAGAAGCAGCCGGGCTGAAGGCGAAGATACAGAAGCCATGCGCGGCTCATGACGGTTTTGCCGCAAAGCACAAGAGCGTCGCCAAGGCTGTTTCAATTCCGCACGCATCCAAAGCTGGGCTTGCTCGTTTCGGCCTGATCAGCAGGAGAAAGCGCATGCCCCAGCCAAGCGACATCAGAGAGCATATGGAAGTGATTGGTGCCGACGGCGTCCGCATCGGCACGGTCGACAAAGTCGAGGGTCATCGGATCAAGCTGACCAAGGCCGACAGCGGTTCGCATGGCGACCATCACCATTATATTTCCTTTGGGCTGGTGGCCGATATCGAGGGGAACCAGTTACGCCTTTCGGCCAATGCCGATGCGGCGGTGCTGCTCGAGGAAGAAGAGAGCGGCGGCGCGCTCGCGGATCGCAATTAGGATCGTTCCAGTTCGATCTTCCGTTGTTCACCGCAGGCTGTAGACGGGGCGGATGCCAAGCCCGCTCGAAGCGCTCCGTTCTACTTTCGGCTTCTCAAACTTCCGAGGCAGGCAGGCTGAGGTAATCGATCGGGTGATGGCGGGCGATCATACGCTCGCCGTGATGCCGACGGGGGCGGGGAAGTCGCTCTGCTACCAGATTCCGGCGCTTTGCCGGGAAGGTACGGCGCTGGTCATCTCGCCGTTGATCGCGCTGATGCATGATCAGGTGCGTTCTGCCGAGGCCGCCGGGTTGCGCGCCGCAGCACTGACCTCAGCCGATGACAATCGGGATGAGACGATCCGCCGCTTCCGCGACGGCGATCTCGATCTGCTCTACGCAGCGCCGGAGCGTGTATCGAACCCCGGCTTTCGCGCCTTGGTCGATCGGGCGCCGCCGCTGGCGCTGATCGCGATCGACGAAGCACATTGTGTTTCCGAATGGGGGCATGATTTTCGTCCCGATTACCGGCTGCTGCGTCCGCTGCTCGACGCTCAGGCGGGAACGCCGCGCCTCGCGCTCACCGCGACGGCCGACCGTCATACCCGCGCCGATATCCTGCTCCATCTCGGCATTCCCGAGGAAGGCCTGATCCTCGCCGGTTTCGATCGGCCCAACATCCGCTATGGAATCAGCCCGCGCGACGGCTTGGGCAAGCAATTGCTGGGCCTGGTCGCCGAGCATGCCGGGCCGGGCATCATCTATGCGCCGACGCGCGACGGCGCCGAGCGGATCGCGGCGGGGCTCGCGCCGTCGGGGCGGCCGGTGAGAACCTATCATGCCGGGCTGGACGCGTCCGTGCGGGCGGCCAACCAACGCGCCTTCGTCGCGTCCGAAGAGATGGTGATGGTGGCGACGATCGCGTTCGGCATGGGCATCGACAAGCCCGACGTGCGCTTTGTCGCGCACGCCGGCCTGCCCAAATCGATCGAAGCCTATTATCAGGAGACCGGCCGCGCCGGCCGGGACGGCGATCCGGCAATCGCCCGGCTTTTCTGGGCTGCCGAGGATTTTGCCCGTGCCCACCGCCGGATCGAGGCGGAAAGCGATCCTGATCGCCGCAGCGGGGAACGCCAGCGGCTCAATGCGCTGGGTGCGCTGGTCGAGGCGGGAAGCTGCCGCCGCGCAATCCTGCTGCGCCATTTCGACGAAGCGCCGCCGCCCGCCTGCGGCAATTGCGACAATTGCCTCAATCCGCCCGCGACAATCGATGGTACCGAGACCGCGCGAAAGCTGCTCTCGGCCGCCTTCCGGACCGAGATGCGGTTCGGGATCGGCCATCTCACCGACGTGCTTGCCGGCCGCGAGACCGACAAGGTCCAGGGCTTCGGCCATCAACGCCTTTCGGTGTTCGGTATCGCTGACGAGGCGGAGCTCGCCTTGATCAAGCCGGTGTCACGCGCGCTGCTTGCGCGCGACGCGTTGCGCGCCGACGAATTTGGCGGGCTGAGCTTTGGGCCGGGCGCGCGGCCGATCCTCAAGGGTGAGGCCGATGTACAGATCGTGCTGCCGCCCAAGCGCGAGCGCAAACGCAAAGCGCGCGAAGATTATCCGCACGATCCGCTGTTCGACAGCTTGAGGGAAGTGAGGCGGGCGCTCGCGCAGGCACGCGGCGTGCCGCCTTATGTGATCTTTCACGACTCCACGTTGCGCGAAATGGCCGCGCGCAAACCCTCTGACCGGCGCGAGCTTGGGCAGGTTTCCGGCGTCGGCGCGCGCAAGCTCGAAGACTATGGCGATGCCTTCCTTGAGGCGATCCGCGCCGCGGGCTAAGAGCGGCCGCGAAGGAGAAGCTTATGTTCCGCAAGCTGGATGACACGATTTCGGTGGC
>CBFRWL010000334.1:0-2579 GCA_965727025.1 uncultured Sphingomonas sp. | reverse complement strand
GCCCCCGCATGACGTCGCATCGCGGCCTTCTTCTGCTTCGACTTACGCGCCCTTAGGCGCGCGACTTCGCTTGGCCGCCTGAAGCGGCTTCGAGCCACGGCGCCTAAGGGACACTGAACCCAGACAGGCAATCACCCGCGAAACAGGAGCGGACCCCGTGACAGACACAGTTTTGATTTTCGACACGACCTTGCGAGACGGCGAGCAATCACCCGGATGTTCCATGAACCTGGAGGAGAAGCTGCAGGTCGCTGCCCAGCTCGAAACATTGGGCGTGGATATCATCGAGGCCGGATTTGCCATTGCGAGTCCTGGTGATTTCGAAGCGGTCAGCGAGGTTGCCCGGCAATGCCAGCGCGCCACTGTCGCCAGTCTCGCCCGCGCCGCCAGCGCCGATATCGAACGCGCGTGGGAGGCGGTGCAGCACGCCAAGAAACCCCGCATCCATACCTTCATTGCGACCTCGCCGCTGCACATGCGAGTGAAACTCAACAAGTCGCCCGAAGAGGTGCTCGAAGCGATCACCGCTTCGGTGTCACTCGCCGCAAAGCTCTCGCCCGATGTGGAATGGTCCGCCGAAGACGCGACCCGGAGCGATCCGGATTTTCTCTGCCGCGCAGTCGAAGCGGCGATCGCGGCCGGTGCACGGACGATCAACCTGCCCGATACCGTCGGCTATGCCACGCCCGAGACCTACGGAAAGATGTTCCGCGACGTGATCAATCGCGTGCCGAACGCGGACAAGGCAGTGTTTTCGACGCATTGCCATAACGATCTCGGATTGGCGGTGGCCAATACGCTCGCCGCGGTGATGGCGGGCGCCCGGCAGGTCGAATCCACCATCAACGGGATCGGTGAGCGCGCCGGCAATGCCGCCGTCGAGGAAATTGCGATGGCGCTCAAGGTGCGGCATGACGTGATGCCGGTCAGAACCAACGTCGTGTCCACGGAAATCACACGCGCCTCCCGGCTGGTTTCGGGGATTACCGGCTTTCAGGTACAGCCCAACAAGGCAATCGTGGGCGCCAACGCGTTCGCGCATGAGAGCGGCATCCATCAGGATGGCATGATCAAGGATGCGTCCACCTATGAGATCATGACGCCCGAAAGCGTGGGGCTCAACACTTCGAACCTCGTGATGGGCAAGCATTCCGGCCGCGCCGCTTTCCGGCAAAAGCTCGAGGAGCTCGGCTACAATCTTGGCGACAACGCCTTCCAGGATGCCTTTGCGCGATTCAAGGTGCTGGCAGATGCCAAGAAGACGGTGTTCGACGAAGATATCGTCGCGCTGGTCGACGACGAAGTGCTCCGCGGGCATGACCGCATCCAGGTCAAGGAAGTCGAGATTCACTGCGGCACCGGCCCAGCACGTGCGATCCTGACGCTTGAAATCGACGGCGAGGAAAAGACGGCGGCTACCCGTGGCAGCGGGCCGATCGATGCGCTTTTTGCCGCGATTCGCGAGATCGTTCCGCATGAGCAGTCGATGCTGGAGCGCTATGAAGTTCACGCCGTGACCGGCGGCACCGATGCCCAGGCCGAAGTCTCAGTCCTGCTGTCGGAAGACGGGCGCACCAGCCGGGGCCGGGGCACCCACCATGATACGCTGGTTGCCTCGACCCGCGCCTATGTCAACGCGCTCAACAAGCTGATGGTCAAGCGTGGCCGCCATCCCGTGGAGACCGCAATAGCGAGCTGAACCGGAGGCGCTTACCCTCGCGATCCGTGGTCAGGCGATCACGGATCGGGGGCGGCCCTGCCGCCGCAGGGTGCCGCCGATCAGCGCCAGTCCGCCAAATAGCCCCGCCCAAGTGGCCCTGCTACTGCCAAAAAAGCCGTCGCTGTTGCCGCCATCTGGTCGCATGGCAGCATCCGAATCGGCGGCTGCGCTTGCGCGACTGCTGAGCAGCCCATGCGCACGGATATCACGGATCAGGACGACATCGGACAGGCCGTAGATTTCAACGATGCGGTTGTGCGTGCGAATGAGCCCCCGCGGCACGTTGCCGCTGATCATCACCATCGGGAGAAAAATCGTGGCAGCAGGAGCCGCGGTGCCGATAATCGTTGCCGCAAAAGCCATGGCAAGCGACAGTTTACGCATGTTCGTACCAACCATCGGAATGTCCCCTTCCGAAGTTCCTGCCACTCGGGACATCCTTTATAGCTTTGGTTAAAAACCTATCATGCTGCATTGCACCAAACAAGTGGGAATGTTCGACCGAGTCGCGCGTTTCGCCCGTTGTGGCATCGATGCATCACTCGGCGGCGAGAGGCTCGTCCGGTCGGCATGCGCAGCGCGGTTGCGAGCGGCGCTGCATCTTGGTGGTGCTGAATTCCGCACGGTTGAGCGCGCCCGAGTGGTCGGCATCCGCCTTGGTGAACTTGCCGATGGTCTTCGCTGACCATTCCTCGAAGTCGAGCTTGCCGTCATGGTTGATGTCGAGCTTCGCGAACGCTTTCTGCCGCGGTGCAAGATATTCGGCACGGGTGATGCTTTCGTCGCGATCCTTGTCATAGCGGTCGAACCGCTTCTGCTCGCGATCGCGATCGGCCGTGGGCGGCTCGGCGAGGGGTTG
>CBFRWL010000333.1:0-2584 GCA_965727025.1 uncultured Sphingomonas sp. | reverse complement strand
GCACAGACAGCGGCGCCGGTCGGCAAGAGCCATGTCGCGGGCGGCGCGGCAACCGTGGCGCTTTCGCGGCTTGGCGCGGCGATCGAGGTGATCACCCAACCGGTCTACACCTGGCTGTTCGGCCTGACCGGCTACGGCGTCTATATCGTTGCCTGGTCCGCGGTGAACTTTATCGAAAATGTCGTAGACCTGGCTTTTACCTCGGTGCTCCAGCGGCTCGTGCCGCGCGCGCCGGATGAGGAGCGCGCGCACGCCTTCCTCAAGCTGGCCCTGCTGATCGGCGTTATCCCGAGTATCGCTATTGCCCTAGCTGCAAGCTTGGCAGCTGTGCCGCTCAGCGCCTTGCTCAACGCCGCCCCGCACGATCGCGCGCATCTCGCGCTTGCGATCGCTATTTTCGCATGGGCGCTCCCGCTTTGGACGTTCATCGAGATCGCGACGTCAGCTGTCCGCGCGCGCCATGCCTTCGGACCGGAGGTGAGGCTCCGCCTGTTCTGGGAGCAATTGTTGCGGCTTCTGCTGGCGGTGCTCGGCTATGTTTCCGGGTTTGGCTTGACCGGCCTGTTCGCCGCGCATGTGCTCTCGCTCGCCGCAACTGCGTTTCTCTCGCTCCGGCTGATCGGCCGCTATTATGATCTGCGCCTGCTGTGGCAGGTCAGAACGAGCGCTGCCGACGTGCGCGCGCTGCTGAGCTACGGGATGGCGCTCCTGCCTGGCAACATCATTCGCCGGGCGCTTGCTGATCTGCCCGCTGTGGTCCTGAATGCGATGCTGCCCGGGGCGGCGGGCGCGTCGGCAGCGGCGCTGTACGGCATCGCGCGCAAGCTTTCGGCGATCCCGCAGCTTGTGCGGCAGACCTTCAGCTATGTCATGGCGCCGCTTGTGGCCACCCAGGCGCGGTACGATGTGAAGGCGATCCAGCCGCTCTATGCGTTCGCCACACGGCTCTCGGCCGCGGTCGTGATTCCGCTCAGTATGGCGATGATGCTGCTCGGCGCGCCGATCCTCACCCTGTTCGCGCCGGGCGCCGCCCAGGCCCTCCCCCTCCTGATCGTACTGGTCGGCGCCCGCATGATCGAGGCGATCATCGGCCCGGCCGGACCGGTGCTGGACATATTGGGGCATCGGCGCTGGTTGCTGGTGAACTCCGGCTCAGGTCTCCTGACGTGGCTCATCCTTTCAATCCTTCTGGTGAAGGCCTTCGCCGGGCTGGGCATGGCGATCGCCGTGGCAGGCGGCATTCTCGTTCCCGCTTTGCTGGCGCTGATCCAGCTGCGCATCGCGAACCGGCTCGACGCGCTGTCGGGGCGGCTTGGGATCGGCGTCGGCGTCGGCATCCTGGCGGCGATCCTGTTCGCGATGGCCAAGAGTCTGGCCGCGCCTTTCGGGGCATGGGCGCAAGCGATGATCGTCTGCATGTTGCTCCCCCCCGCATTGTGGGCAGGCCTGCGCTTCGGATTGAAACGATCGGATAGGGAAGCGCTCGGGCGACCGGCGGCGCGGTTGCGGCTGATATGATGGCGCGCCCCATCATTCATATCGGCCTTCACAAGACCGCCACAAGCTGGTTCCAGACGCGCTTCTACCCCAATCTCTTGAGCCATCGCTGGATCGATCGCGTCGAAGTGCGCAAGGCTCTGCTAACTGGAGCGTTCGACTTTGATCCCGCCGCCGCGCGGCTCAGGCTGGGTCTCGATGAAGATCCGCAACCCTTTGTTTTATGTGATGAAGATCTCTCAGGTATCCTTCACAATGGCGGATTGATGACGGGTTTTCTGGCCCGCGGTCTCGCCGAGCGCCTTCATCAGCTCGCGCCGGAAGCGCAAATCGTGATTTTCGTGCGCGAGCAGGTGTCGTTCGCGGCCGCCTGCTATCATCAATATGTCCGCGAGGGCGGCACCGGCTCCCCCGGCCGCTATCTGTTCCCGGAGCAGTACCGCCATCTTTCGAAGGTTCGCCCCTTCAAGACGCCCCGCTTCGACGTGTCGCAACTCGATGCGACTGGCTTGATCAGCCACTATGACAAGCTCTTCGGCCCGGAGAATGTTCACGTCTTCGCCTATGAGCAGTTCGCTCGCGAGGCCGGCGCGTTTCTCGCGCAATTCAAGGCCCGGCTGAAGATCGAAGGCGGACCGGCGAATGCCGGCCACGCCGTCAATGCCTCTTATCGGCGCGGGCTCCTGCCGCTTGCCCGGATGTTCAATCTCTTCACGGAGCGCTCGGTGGCCGACAAACGCCTCATCCTGCACATTCCCTATTGGTATGCGGTCCGCAAACATCTGCTCGCGCGCTTGAACGGGATCTCGCTGTTCGGCGGCCGTCTTACTCCCGACGAGCTTTTCGGAGCGGATGCGGCCGCCTGGCTGCGCGGCCGTTTCGCCGAGGCCAACCGGCAACTGGAGCGCCGCATCGGCGTGCCGCTCGCTCCATTGGGTTACGCGCTCGACGCGCCTCCCGTCGATCCGCCGGCGAGGCCGCGCTGGCGCAAAGCGTTGCGCAATTGAACGGACCGGCATTGTTCTTGCGCCGTTGTCGATCAATGGCATGAAATTAATCGATTAGACTGGGCAATTGGGGACAGCTA
>CBFRWL010000332.1:0-2592 GCA_965727025.1 uncultured Sphingomonas sp. | reverse complement strand
GCGCCAGGCACGTCGCTCCGCAGGAGCGAGGCGCAGGACCATGGCTTGGACGCGGCGCTCGACAAGGACCTGATCGCGGCGGCACGTCCAGCGATCGAGAAGGGCGAAACCGTCCGGATCGAACGCGAGGTCCGTAACGTCAACCGCACCGTCGGCGCGATGCTTTCCGGCGAAGTGGCCAAGGTGCACGGCCATCGCGGCCTGCCGGACAACAGCATCGTCATTCGCCTCAGCGGGGTGGCCGGGCAGAGCTTCGGCGCCTTCCTCGCCCACGGCATCACGCTGGAACTGACCGGCGACGGCAATGACTATGTCGGCAAAGGGCTCTCGGGTGGCCGCGTCATCGTGCGTCAGCCGGCGAGTGTCGACCGTAACCCGCTGGAGAATATTATCGTCGGCAATACCGTGCTCTACGGCGCGATCGCAGGCGAGGCCTATTTCCAGGGCGTCGCCGGCGAGCGCTTCGCGGTCCGCAATTCAGGCGCGATCGCGGTCGTCGAGGGTACCGGCGATCATGGCTGCGAATATATGACCGGCGGCGTCGTTGTCGTGCTCGGCAAGACGGGCCGCAATTTCGCGGCGGGCATGTCGGGCGGGGTGGCCTATGTCTATGATCCCGACGGGCAGTTCCGCACGCTCTGCAACCCGGCGATGGTCGATGTCGATCCGGTTTCGTCCGAGATCGACGCGGAGGAGGGCGCGGGCCGGCCTTCGCAGCGGCCGAGCAATGTGCATGACAATGGCATGGGGGACATGCTGCGCCATGACGCTGAGCGATTGAAGATCCTGCTCCAGCGTCATCAGCTCCATACCGGCAGCGAGCAAGCCAAGGCGCTGCTCGATGACTGGGGCAATGCGCTCGGCCGCTTCGTGAAGGTCATGCCGCGCGATTATCGCCGCGCGCTGCAGCAGCTCGAGGCCGAGCGCCTCGCCGCTGCCGTCGCGGCCGAATAGGGGGGTCATTGTGGGTAAGGTAACAGGTTTCCTCGAGATCGAACGGCGTGACCGGAGCTATGAAAAGCCCGAAGCGCGGCTGAGGACGTGGACCGAATTTCTCCGTCCGCTCGGCGGCAGCGATATCCGCGATCAGGCGGCGCGCTGCATGAATTGCGGCATCCCTTATTGCCACAATGGGTGTCCGGTGAACAACATCATCCCGGACTGGAACCATCTGGTCTATGAGGATGATTGGCGCAGCGCGCTGGAAGTACTGCATTCGACCAATAATTTCCCGGAATTCACCGGCCGTGTCTGCCCCGCGCCCTGCGAGGCGGCCTGTACGCTCAACATCGACGATGCGCCCGTGACGATCAAAACGATCGAATGCCAGATCGTCGATCGCGGCTGGGCGGAAGGCTGGATCGTGCCGCAGCCGCCAAGGGAAAAGAGCGGCAAGCGGGTTGCGGTCGTTGGTTCCGGCCCAGCGGGGCTCGCCTGCGCGCAGCAGCTCGCGCGTGCCGGCCATGCCGTCACCATATTCGAGAAAAATGATCGTGTGGGCGGGTTGCTCCGGTACGGCATTCCCGATTTCAAGATGGAGAAGCACCTCATCAACCGCCGCGCCCAGCAGATGGAAGCGGAGGGGGTGGAATTTCGTATCGGCACCGAAGTGGGCGTTGCCGTGACCGTCGCCACACTCCGGCAGAATTTCGATGCGGTGGTGCTGGCGGGGGGCGCCGAACAGCCGCGGCCGCTCGACATTCCGGGCTCGGAGCTTCCGGGTGTACGCTTCGCGATGGAATTCCTGACCCAGCAGAACAAGCGCAATGCCGGCGACGACGAGCTGCGCGCTGCGCCGCGCGGTTCGCTGACCGCGACCGGCAAGCATGTCGTCGTGATCGGCGGCGGCGATACCGGATCGGATTGCATCGGTACCTCGAACCGCCAAGGCGCCGCTTCGGTGACTCAGATCGAAATCATGCCCAAGCCGCCCGAGAAGGAAAATAAGGGCCTCACCTGGCCGGATTGGCCGATGAAGCTGCGCACCTCGTCCTCGCAGGAGGAAGGGTGCGAGCGCGACTGGTCCGTGATGACCAAGCGCTTCGTCGGTATCGGCGGCAAACTCCATGCGCTCGAATGTGCGCGGGTCGAATGGATTAACGGCCAGCCGCGCGAGATCGTCGGCAGTGAATTTCAGATCAAGGCCGATCTCGTGCTGCTCGCCATGGGCTTCCTCGGTCCGCGCCGGAGCGGAATGATCGAGCAGTCCGGCGTCGCGCTCGATCCACGCGGCAATGTCAAGGCTGATACCAGCGGCTATGCATCCAGTGAGGACGGCGTTTTCACCTGCGGTGACATGCGGCGAGGCCAGTCGCTGGTCGTATGGGCCATTCGCGAGGGCCGGCAATGCGCACGTGCGATCGACCTGCACCTCATGGGGCAAAGCGATTTGCCGGCCTAGCGGCTCAGACGCGGCTTCTTGCGCGGTCTAGCCCTTGCGCGCGGTTGTAAGTTTACGACTGCAAGCCGCAACTAGCTCGCATAACCTCAACGGCAGGTGTCGCCGCCATTGCTGCCATTCCAACAACCTCGCGCCTTACCTGTTAGCGGTCGTTCAGACCGGTCTCGAACCGCCGCGATAGAGTGGTTGGC
>CBFRWL010000331.1:0-2597 GCA_965727025.1 uncultured Sphingomonas sp. | reverse complement strand
CGATCCCGTAGCAGCTCCCGGTCGGCATTGAGCGCGTTCATGTAGATGGCGCGATCCGGCGAATCGGGCGTCACGCGCTTGCCCTGCCCATAGACGTCGATCGCGAAGCCGACATAACCGAGCGCCGCGAGCGCCTCCGCCTTCAGATTGTCGGATTCCTTCTGTCCCAATATGTTGGGGACCACGAGCACGCCGGGGCGTGGTGTCTCACTGCTCGTATCGAATGCCACGACGCCTTCGAAGGGGCCGCCCGGGCCGTCATAAATTCGCGTAAAGCGTTCGACGGCCATCAGCTTCTCCCTCGGCGTTGAGTGGGTGGTGCCGCATTGGCACAGCGGTGGCCGCCGCTGCAAGTTGCCTCCGCCAAAATGACCGCTAAGAGGGCGCTGCTTGTCTCACAGGAGTTTGTTGGTGCCCACGCTCGTCCTTATCCGCCACGGCCAATCCGCCTGGAATCTCGAAAATCGCTTCACCGGCTGGTGGGACGTCAATCTGACGGCGCAGGGCGAGGCCGAAGCCAAGGCAGCGGGCGAGCTGATGGCGGCGCGCGGGGTCGATTTCGACATGACCTTCACCAGCTTCCAGACGCGGGCGATCAAGACGCTCAACCTCGCACTGGAGGCGATGGGGCGGCTCTGGCTGCCGACCGAGAAGGACTGGCGCCTTAACGAACGGCATTATGGCGGGCTGACCGGACTCGACAAAGCCGAGACCGCCGCCAAGCATGGCGACGAGCAGGTCAAGATCTGGCGGCGCAGCTTCGATACGCCGCCGCCGCCGCTGGCGTCCGGCGGCGACTATGATCTCAGCGCGGACCGCCGCTATGCCGGCATCGCCATTCCCGACACCGAAAGCCTGAAGGATACGATCGCGCGCGTGCTCCCCTATTGGGAAAGCCGGATCGCGCCCGAGTTGCGGGCGGGCAAGCGCGTGCTGATCTCGGCGCACGGCAACTCGCTGCGCGCGCTGGTCAAGCATCTCTCGCATATTTCGGATGACGAGATTACCGGCCTCGAAATTCCGACCGGCCAGCCGATCGTCTACGAACTCAATGACGATCTGACGGCGAAGGACCGCTACTATCTCGCCGAACGGACCTGAGCCCGGCGGGCATACATTGCGCTGTCCGCGCGGGCGATCAGCGTCTCGGCATCATCGTCAGCATTGAGCTCGGCAAGGCCGATCGAGATGCTGAGGCGTACCCGCTTGCCGCCCAGGATCACCGGCTGTTCAAGCACCGCTTCGATCAGGCGCTGCGCTTTGTCTCTTACGGCTTCGGCGTCGATATGTTCGAGCAACAGCCCGAACTCGTCGCCGCCGATGCGGGCGACGACATCGGTGGTGCGGACCATGGTCTGGAGAATATTGGCCACATGAATGAGCGCAGCGTCGCCTGAGAGATGGCCGAAGCTGTCGTTGATCTGCTTGAGCCCGTCCAGATCCACGAACATGACCCACGAGGAGAGCGCACCATAGCGGCGGCCATGTTGCACGACTCGCTCCACCTCGCGCACGAAACGGCGGCGATTGGGCAGCGGCGTCAGCGTATCTGAATCGACCAGTCGCTCAAGCTCTTCGATGCGCTCGCGCATCTTCGCAAGTGCGGAACTAAGTAGTTGATTTTCATCAAGTTGCTGGTCCAGAAGCTCGCGGACGCGGGGTGTCAGTTCTTCATCGGGAATGGCCGATAACGGCCCCTTCTTAGCGACTGAAAGAGAAGAAAAGCTGACTTCGGTCAATGCTCGGGCCCCTACGCAATACATTCCCGCGGCGCAGCTAAACTTAGATCATCCTGCGAGATTCACAAGCATGCTAAGCTTTGCACAGCCACGACTTGCCGCGCAGCACAACCATGAGCCGGCCTGCGCCTTTACATTGCCATCCCTTCCTCGCCCGCATATGACCCCATTTTGGCCAATGGGGAGCGGAACTTATCATGGCCGGTACGGCGCCGAAGATCGGAATCATAATGGGCAGCCGCTCCGACTGGGATACCATGCGTCACGCAGCAGAAATGCTCAAGGCGCTGGATGTGCCCCACGAATGCTGTGTCATTTCGGCACATCGTACCCCCGATAGACTCTATGAATATGCCAGGAACGCGGCCGCGCGCGGTTTGGTCGCGATCATTGCCGGGGCGGGCGGGGCGGCGCATCTTCCCGGCATGACCGCGTCGATGACGCGCCTGCCGGTGTTCGGGGTGCCAGTCGAAAGCAAGGCGTTGAACGGGCTCGATAGCCTGCTCTCGATCGTGCAGATGCCGGCGGGCGTTCCGGTCGGCACGCTGGCGATCGGCAAGGCCGGCGCCACCAATGCGGCGCTGATCGCCTCCGCCGTTCTCGCCACGAGCGATCATGCGCTTGCCGAGCGGATCGATGCCTGGCGCGCGCAGCAGACCGCCGCGGTGCCGACGGAGCCAGAATGACGGTTCCGCCGCTTTCGACGATCGGCATTATCGGTGGCGGGCAGTTGGGCAGGATGCTCGCTGTTGCCGCGGCCCAGCTCGGTTATCGCTGCCATATCTTCGCGCCGGACGCGCGTAGCCCGGCCGCCGAAGTATCCTATGCATGGACGCAGGCGGGCTATGACGATCTCGA
>CBFRWL010000330.1:0-2630 GCA_965727025.1 uncultured Sphingomonas sp. | reverse complement strand
GGCAACAGCGGATTTTCGGGGCGGAACAGGCTCCCGACATTCACAGCGTGATGGATGCCCGCGTAAAAATCCGTGTAGTCGCCAATTCTCACCGGCAGGTGCAGGGTGCAGCGCGTGGCTGGAAACAGCGCAGCGCGCACCGCCGCTCGTTCGGGACCGGTCAATAATCGAAATACTCCGTGACGCAGCGCACGCAATGCAGCGTTTCCGCGCCCCAGCAGATTGTTGAGCGTTGCTTGCCCCGCCAGCTTTGCTGCCTCGCCTGCCTCTCCCTCCAACAGATCGGCGACTGCAGCGAGATCGAGTATTTCGTCGCCGATTGCGATGCCGCCCCGCGCCGGCTGGCCATCGGACGAAAAGATGCCGAGCGGAAGATTCTGGACCGGAAAATCGCGATGCCCATTTGCGCTCTCGATCCAGCTCTTCGCGGCGGGATCGTGCGTAAAATCGGTCGAGACCATCAGCCCTGCGGCTCCTTGTGCAGCCATTCGGCGTGGCGGGGCGCCCTTTTGGTGTGTGACCATTCTTCGAGCATCAGGGGCGCTAGCCGCTCAAGCTCTGCATATTGCTCCCTGGTGCCGATATCGCATGCCAGTTCAATTCGATGGCCATTGGGATCGAAAAAATAGATCGAGCGGAAAACGCCGTGATAGGTCGGGCCAAGCACGTCCACTCCCTGCGCCTCGATATGCGCCTTGGCGGCGAGTAGCGTTGCCAGATCGGAAACCGCGAACGCGATGTGCTGGACCCAGGCCGGGGTATTCTCGTCGCGTCCCATCTCGGGCTGTTCGGGCAACTCGAAAAAGGCGAGCACATTGCCGCCGCCGCAATCCAGAAACACATGCATATAGGGATCATATTGGCCGGTCGACGGCACATGATCCTCCGCAAAGGCAGTGGTGTAGCGCATGCCAAGCACGCGCTGATACCATTCCACCGTCTCCTTGGCGTCCTTGCAGCGATAGGCGACATGATGGATCCGGCTTAGCGAAAAGGGCGCGTTCATGCCGCCTTCTCCCCGGCCAGCGCTCCGCGCTGCAGCTGGTCACGCTCGATCGACTTGAACAGGGCGGTGAAATTGCCCTCGCCAAATCCTTCGTCCTTTTTGCGCTGGATGAACTCGAAGAACACCGGGCCGATCATGGTCTGCGAGAAAATCTGCAGCAGAAGACGCGGGTCTCCCTTTTCGGTCGAGCCATCAAGCAACAAGCCCCGGCGCTGAAGTTCGGCGACGGGTTCCCCATGACCCGGCAGCCGCTCCTCCAGCATGTCGTAATAGGTCGCCGGCGGCGATGGCATGAAGGGCGTGCCGAATGCTTTGAGCTTGTCCCACGTCGCGATCAGATCGTCACACAGAAAGGCGATGTGCTGAATGCCTTCGCCATTATAAGCTCGCAGAAACTCCTCGATCTGGCCGCCGCCGGCCTTTCCTTCCTCGTTGAGAGGGATGCGGATCAGGCCGTCGGGCGCGGTCATGGCGCGGCTGGTCAGCCCGCTATATTCGCCCTTGATATCGAAGTAGCGGATCTCCCGGAAATTGAAGAGCCGCTCATAATAGCGCGCCCAATAGTCCATTCGGCCGCCATAAACATTGTGCGTCAGATGATCGATGATCCGAAGTCCGGCTCCCTGGGGATGGCGCTCGACGCCGGGCAGATATTCAAAGTCGATGTCATAGATCGAAAGCTCGTCACCGTAGCGATCAATCAAATAGATGATCGCGCCGCCGATACCGCGAACGGCGGGCAGCCGCAGCTCCATCGGGCCGGTCTTGGTTTCCACGACTTCTGCGCCCCGCGCCAGGAGTTCGGGATAAGCCTTATGGGCATCGCGCACGCGAAAGCCCATCCCGCACGCTGACGGGCCATGTTCGGCGGCAAAATAAGCCGCAGGCGAACCGGGCTCATAATTGGCGATCAGGTTGATGTCCCCCTGGCGCCAAAGCTCGACATCCTTGGAGCGGTGGCGCGCAATCCGAACGAAACCCATTGCTTCGAAAACAGGCTCCAGCAACCCGCGCTCGGGCGCACAAAACTCTACGAATTCAAAGCCGTCGAGGCCGATCGGATTTTCGAAAATATCGGGCACGCCACTCTCCAGGACGATATAGTTACGTCTGAAACTATTTTATGCTTTAGCTGACTGGTGTCAAATGATACTTGTTTGGCGATGCCTGAAAAAACCCTGCGGCTCCACAA
This sequence comes from uncultured Sphingomonas sp., assembly GCA_965727025.1. Classification (GTDB taxonomy): domain Bacteria; phylum Pseudomonadota; class Alphaproteobacteria; order Sphingomonadales; family Sphingomonadaceae; genus CANJQJ01. Next base: position 432 of record CBFRWL010000330.1, on the reverse strand, counting down.
CTTCCTCCCCTACCGGCTCTCGATCGCGTCCAACACGGTCAGCGACGTCATCTCGCGCGCCTATGCCAAGCTGTTTGGCCTGTCGGTGCCCGAATGGCGCCTCGTCGCAGTGCTCGCTGAAACGCACGGGCTGACCCAGCAGGAGATCGGCAAGCGCACGAAAATGGACAAGGTCACTGTCAGCCGTGCTGCGATCGCTCTGTCCCATCGAGGGCTGATCGTGCGGGCGCCCAACTCCAGCGATGGCCGATCGCATCGGCTTTCTCTAAGCGATCAGGGCGCCGAGTTGTACCGGCGGGTCGCGCCGCATGCGCTGGCGCTCGAAGCACGCATTTTCGACACGATCGATCCCGACGAGCTTAGCCGCTTTTCCGCAACGCTCGAAAAGATCACCCGCACCGCAGAAAATCTCGCCGACTAAACTTCGCTCTA